>JBFYOQ010000091.1:0-2593 GCA_041303735.1 Mycobacterium sp. | reverse complement strand
GAACGCTCCAGCACCTCGCCGTAGCGCGACACGTCATTGTTGCCACCGGAGATCAGGCACACCACCGTCGAGCCGGGCTCCACCCGGGTCTCGAGCAGTCCGGCCACCGACAGCGCACCGGCCGGTTCGGCGATGATGCCCTCGTTCTGATAGAGGTCGAGCATCGCCGTGCAGACCGCGCCTTCGTCGACGGTGGTGACCGACACCATGTCACCGGCCGCCGCCAGCGTCTGGAATGTCAGCGCACCGGCCTGTCTGACCGCCGCGCCGTCGACGAACTGGTCGACGTGATCCAGGGGTACGGGTTTTCCCGCGGCGAGTGCGGCGATCATGGCCGCCGCCCCGGCCGGTTCCACTCCCAGCACCGCGGTGTTGACGGTCCGCTCCGCCAGATAGGTGGTCACCCCGGCGATGCAGCCGCCGCCGCCGACGCCGACGACGACCAGGTCCGGCTCGGTGCCCAGTTGGTCGAGGATCTCCAACGCGATCGTTCCCTGGCCGGCGATGGTGCGCGGGTCGTCGTAGGGCGGCACCAGGGTGGCGCCCGTGCGGGCGACGTCGTCCATCGCGGCGGCGGCGGCATCGTCGTAACTGGCACCGCCGACGATGAGTTCGATGAAGTCACCGCCGTGGTAGCGGATCCGGTCGCGCTTCTGCTTGGGGGTCTTGCCCGGGACGTAGACCCGGCCGTGCACCTGCATCGACCGGCAGGCCAATGCGAATCCTTGCGCGTGGTTGCCCGCCGAGGAACACACCACGCCGGCTTTCAACTGCGTTTCACTGAGCTGCGACAGCAGGTTGTAGGCGCCGCGGATCTTGTAGGACCGAACAGTTTGCAGGTCCTCGCGCTTGAGGTAGACCTGCGCGCCGGTCGCTTCCGAAAGCCGGTCGCAGTGCTCCAGCGGGCTGCGCTGTACCACCGCAGCGATCCGCACGGCGGCCGCATCGACGTCAGCCGCCGTCACCGGGGCCGCCAGGCCCTCCCGGCGTAGTTCGGCAGTCACCGGTCAATGGTGCCACCGGAGCCGGGAAATCAGTGAATCGGGGTCAGCACGAACACCGGGATCTGCCGATCGGTTTTGCGCTGGTAGTCGGCGTAATCAGGCCAAACCTCCACGGCACGCCTCCACCAGCTGGCCTTCTCCTCGCCGAACACCTCACGCGCCTCGTAGTCACCCGTGGCGGCGCCGTCCTGCAATTCCACCCTGGGATGCTTGACGACGTTGTGGAACCAGACCGGGTTCTTGGGAGCACCGCCGAGCGAGGCGACGACCGCGTACTCGCCGTTGTGCTCCACCCGCATCAGCGGCGTCTTGCGCAGCTTGCCGGTCTTGGCGCCGACGGTGGTCAGCAGGATCACCGGCTTGCCCTTGAGCTCGGTTCCTTCGGTGCCGCCGGAGGCCATGTACAACTCGGCGTTCTCGCGCGCCCAGTCCGACGTGCTCGGTTCGTAGTCTCCGGTCAGCGGCATGTCGCCAGCCTAAACGCTGTCGCCCACGCCTCAGCCGCCGAGGCAGCCCGGACCCAGCAGGGCCTTCAGGTCTCCCATCAGCGCCGACGACAGTGTCACCCGCAGGGACTGGTCGAGTTCCAAGGTGGTGATCCGGTCACCGCTGATGAGTCGCAGATGCACCTGCGCAGTTCCGGGGTGACGGGCCAGTACCTGCTTGAGGGCGGTGACCTTGTCCAATGTGCACTGGCGGGTGGGCAGGCTCACCGCCAGCGGCCGATTGGGCTGGGCACGGGAGAAGTCCGGGACAACCAGATCATTGACGAGCAGGCTGATGCGGTCATCCTGGATTCGCACCTTGCCGCCGACGATGACCACCGTGTCATCGGCGACCTCGCCGCCGAACAGAGAATAGGTCTGCGGGAAGAACATCACCTCGATACCGCCGGTGAGATCCTCCAATTGTGCCGAAGCCCAGGGCATTCCACTCTTGTTGACCCGCCGGTTCACCGACGCCAGAATGCCTCCGACTCGGACCTGGGTGTCATTGGCGATGGCGCCTTCGAGGATGGATGGGATCGCCGTGTCGGTCTGCGCCGCCAGCAGATGCGCGACCCCGTTGAGCGGATGCCCGGACACGTACAGCCCGAGCATCTCGCGTTCCAGAGCGAGCTTGTGCTTGTCGTCCCATTCCTCGTCGGGAACCTTGATGGTGAACACCGCATCACCGGCGGTGCCATCGTCGGAGCCGCTGCCGAAAAGGTCGAACTGGCCGATGGCCTCGGCCTTCTTAGTGCCCAGCACGGATTCAACGGCGTCGCTGTGCACCAGGAACAGGCCCTTGCGGGCGTGCTTGAGGGAGTCGAAAGCACCGGCTTTGATGAGCGATTCGGTGACCTTCTTATTGCACGCACCGATGTCGATCTTGTTGAGGTAGTCGGAGAAATCGGTGTAGCGACCCTTGGCGGCGCGGCTGGCGATCAGCGAACTGACGACATTGGCGCCGACGTTGCGCACCGCACCGAGACCGAACCGGATATCGGTTCCCACCGTGGTGAAGTTCAGTTCCGACTCGTTGACGTCCGGCGGCAGCACCGTGATGCCCAGCTTGCGGCAGTCGGCCAGGTAAATCGCGGCCTTGTC
>JBFYOQ010000090.1:0-5867 GCA_041303735.1 Mycobacterium sp. | reverse complement strand
ACCTGAGCGACGCCGACATCGAGAACCTCGGCGCCGAACTCGACGCCATCCGCGAGCAGATCGTCGCCGGCCGCGGCGAACGCGACGCCACCTACATCCGCACCGTCATCGACGCTCAGCGCAAGCTCGAATTGGGCAGCCGCGCGGTATTGCTGTTCTCGTTGTTCCCGCCCGCGTGGCTGATCGGGACGGCGGGGCTGTCGGTCTCCAAGATCATCGAGAACATGGAGATCGGTCACAACGTGATGCACGGCCAGTGGGACTGGATGCGCGACCCGAAGATCCACTCCACAACCTGGGAATGGGACAACGCCTCACCGGCGGACATGTGGAAGCACTCCCACAACGAGTTGCACCACACCTACACCAATGTCCGCGGCAAAGACAACGACCTGGGCTACGGCATCATGCGGGTCGATGAGGAGCAGCGGTGGCAGCCGCTGTACCTGATCCAACCGCTGTCCAATGCCATCAATGCCTGCTTCTTCCAGTACGGAATCGCGTTCTACGACTTGGAGATCGGCAAGTACCTCAAGGGCCGGGTTGAGAAGAAGGACTTCATCAGTCGCGGCAAAAAAGTGCTCGCCAAGATCCGCCGCCACGCCACCCGCGACTATGTCCTGCATCCGTTACTGTCCGGACCGTCGGCGTTGACGACACTGACGGCCAACCTGACCGCCAACCTGGTCCGCAACCTGTGGACGCACTCGGTGATCATGTGCGGGCACTTCCCCGATGGCGTGCAGACATTCTCCAGAGACTCCATCGAGGGAGAGACCCGCGGTCAGTGGTATCTGCGCCAGATGCTCGGCTCGGCCAACATCTCCGGAGGCCCGGCCCTGCACTTCATGACCGGCAACCTGTCCTATCAGATCGAACACCACCTCTTCCCCGATCTGCCGAGCAACCGGTATTCCGAGATCGCGCCCAAGGTGCAGGAGGTCTTCGAGCGTTACGGCCTGAGCTACACCACCGGCCCGTTGCCCAAGCAGGTCGCCTCGGCATGGCGCAAGATCATTCGGCTCTCCCTGCCGAACGAGTTGCTCAGGTAGGGAATCGATTCGCTCCTCAGCCTGTGGGGCGGACCTCTGCGAGTTGCCGGTGAGTCTCGGCACGAACCGCGTGGTAGTGATCAAGCAGCTGTCCGCAGATCACCGGCCAGCTGCGACCGAGAACGCTGCGGCGTGCGGCGTGCGCGTAGCGGGGCCGCTCGGAGACGAGATGGTCGACCGCCCCCGACAGCAGCGATTCGAACCGTTGCGTCGATAGCAACAGGCCGGTGCGGAACGGGCTGATGAGATCGCGGGGTCCGCCTGCGTCCGGTGCGATGACCGGCACCCCGGATGCGAGTGCCTCCTGAACAGCCTGACAGAAGGTCTCATGTTCGCCGGGGTGGATGAACACGTCCATGCTGGCGTAGGCCGCGGCCAGCTGTCGGCCGTAGAGAGCGCCGGTGAACACCGCGGACGGCATGACCGCCTGCAGTTTTTCTCTCTCGACGCCGTCTCCGACGATCACCACGGTCAGATCGTCGCGGCGGGCGAGTTCGGCCAACCGTTCGACATGTTTTTCCGGCGCGAGTCGACCCACGAAGCCGACGATCGGCTTTCCCGCGGGTGACCACGCGTGACGGAGGGCGTTATCGCGGGCCGACGGCGCGAAGCCGGTGAGGTCGACGCCTCGCGGCCAATGGTGCACGCGCGGTACACCGTGAGCCAGAAGATCGTCGATCGCCGCCGTGGAGGGCGCCAGCGTCCGGTCGGCTCTGGAGTGCAGGTGCCGCGTCCACGCCCATGCCGGCCCCGCGGCGAGGGGCACACCGTAGCTGGAGGCGAAGCCGGCCACATCGGTCTGATAAACCGCAACGGTCGGCACACCGAGGTGCCGGGCGGCCAGCAGTCCGCCGTAGCCCAGCAGTGCCGGCGAGGCCAGGTGCACGACGTGCGGTTCGAATCCGCGTAGCACCCGCAGTATCCGCAGCCGCGGTACGGCCAGCGGCAGAGACGTCACCGCGGGAAAGATGCGTGACGGAATCCGGCAGACTCGGACGCCGTCGTGGACGCGTGCCGCGGGCGTCTCACCGCGCGGGGAATCGGGAGCGATGACGAGCGCCTCGTGGCCCCCGCGGCGTAGATGTTCCAGCACCCGCAGCACGGAGTTGGAGACGCCATTGACGTTGGGCAGGAACGATTCCGCGACGATTGCGACCCGCACCTCTCACCCTTTCATAGGCTGGCGTCACCCGAGACGCCTCGTCGTCCGAGCCCGTAGTGACGCCACCCGGCGTCCGTCCACCTGCGCACGTCGAGGCAGTTGCGGCCGTCGACGACGACCCGGCCCCGCACCGTGGTCACCAGTTCGTATGGATCGAGCTCGATGAACTCCCGCCACTCGGTGAGCACCATCACCGCGTCAGCCCGTTCGCACGCATCGAGCACCGAGGTCGCATAACTGAGGGTCGGGAAGAATCGCTGCGAGTTGTCCATCGCCTTGGGGTCGTACACGTTGACCGTCGCGCCGTTGAGTTGCAGCATCCCGGCGACGTTGAGCGCGGGCGAATCACGCACATCATCGGAGTCCGGCTTGAACGCCGCGCCCAAGACCGCGATGTTGGCACCCAGCAGCGAACCTCCGCACGCGGTGGTGGCCAACTCGACCATCTTGGTTCGCCTGCGCATGTTGATGCTGTCCACCTCGCGCAGGAACGTCAGTGCGTGACTGGCTCCCAGTTCGCCGGCGCGGGCCATGAAGGCCCGGATGTCCTTGGGGAGGCACCCCCCGCCGAACCCCAGCCCCGCGTTGAGGAACTGGCGACCGATGCGCGGATCGTGGCCGAGAGCATCCGCTAGAAGGTGCACGTCGGCGTCGGCGGCTTCGCACACCTCTGAAATAGCGTTGATGAAGGAGATCTTGGTCGCCAGGAATGCGTTAGCCGACACCTTCACCAATTCAGCGGTCTGCAGATCGGTGAGAAGAAAGGGCACCCCATCGCCGAGGAGACGTTCGTAGAGTTCCCGTAAGGCCGGTTCGGCTCGGGTTGACCCGGCCTGCACCCCGACGACGATCCGATCCGGGTGCAAGGTGTCGTAGACGGCGAAACCCTCCCTGAGGAACTCGGGGTTCCAGGCGATCTCGACGTCGATCCCCGCTGGAGCCAAATCAGTTGCACGACCGGCTAGTTCAGCCGCTGTCCCCACCGGCACGGTGGACTTACCCACAATCACTGACGGCCGCGTCAGCCGGGGCACAAGCTCGTCGATCACCGCATGGACATGACGCAGGTCGGCCCCGTACTCACCCTTCTTCTGCGGCGTCCCGACACCGAGGAAATGTACGTCGGCGAACTGCGCGGCAACGTCGTAGTCGGTGGTGAAGCGCAGCCGCCCAGTCGCAAGGTTGTCCTGCAGAGCCTGGGCCAGATCCGGCTCGTAGAAGGGGATTTCACCCGCGGAGAGCTTGGCGACCTTGCCGGGATCGATGTCGACGCCGACAACGTCGTGGCCCAGTTCCGCCATTCCCACCGCGTGGGTGGCTCCGAGGTAGCCGGTGCCGAATACGGTGCATCGCACAGCACATGTATAGCGATGTGCGGTGTGGTGACTGGGTGACGACACGAAGCAGCAGACCAACAACAGATGAACAGTGAACCGGACGTCGCCCACTTGTCACGATCCGTACACCGACACAACACCACAACGTGGAGGTTTGGTCATACGAAGCGTTGAGCGTGAGGGTCTGTGAGAACCGCATCTGTACTCATAGCCCCTGACCACACCGATACCCGCCGGCTCGCCGGCCCGCGTTACTCGCTGCTGCTGACAACTGACCCGACTCTGATTGAAACCGCCCAAAGGTTGCGGTACGACGTCTTCTCAACCGAGCCGGGGTTCGCTCTTCGCAATGACACCGCGATCGATGCCGATCGCTTCGATGAGCACTGTGACCACATCCTGGTGCGCGAGGACGAGTCCGGAGACCTCGTCGGCTGCTACCGCATGCTGCCGCCGCCGGGTGCGATTGCGGCCGGGGGGCTCTATACCGCAACGGAGTTCGATGTCCGTGCGCTCGACCCGCTGCGGCCATCGATGGTCGAAATGGGCCGCGCCGTGGTTCGCAGAGACCACCGCAACGGCGCGGTGATCCTGATGATGTGGGCTGGAATTCTGGCCTATCTGGATCGGTGCGGATACGACCACGTCATCGGCTGCGTCTCGGTACCGACGCACGGTTCCGGACCTGCCGGCAGCGAGCTGCGCGGGGTCCGCGACTTCGCGCTCAGCCGCCATGGCGCCGGTCCCGAGTACACCGTTTATCCGTACCGGCCGGTGACTCTCGGCGGCCGGGACCTCGACAGCATCGATCCGCCCAACCGGGTGACGATCCCGCCACTGATGCGCGGGTACCTGCGATTGGGCGCCCGAATCTGCGGTCAGCCTGCCCACGACCCAGCCTTCGGAGTGGGCGATTTCCCGGCCCTGTTGAACAAGGACAACGCCGACATCCGCTACCTCAATCGGCTGCGGTCCGCCTCGAGGGCAGGAATCCCGTCATGACGGTTGCGGTCGAACACTCCTGGCTTCCCAAGACATCCTGCAACGAGGGCTGCGTACAGTCCGCGCTCGGGCAACCGGGGCACCGCCTGATCGAAGCCGTCCGAGTCACACGACGGATCGCGGTAGCGGCACTGGTGGTGCTGACCCTGCCTCTGCTCGCGGTGCCGCTACCGGGACACCTGCGGGCCAAGCGGGTCTACTGCCGGGCGGTGCTGCGCTGCCTCGGTGTACGAGTCACCCGATCCGGCGGCCCGATCCGCAATCTGCGCGGCATGCTGGTGGTCGCCAACCACACCTCATGGGTCGACGTCTTCGCGATCGGGGCGCTGCTGCCGGGTTCCTTCGTCGCCCGCGCGGACCTCGTCGATTGGCCGGCGGTCGGCCTGCTCGCACGTCTGGCGAACGTCATCCCCATCGAGCGCCGGAGCCTTCACACACTCCCCGGGGTCGTCGATACCGTGGCGCACCGACTGCGCGACGGCCGGACGGTGGTTGCCTTCCCAGAGGGAACAACCTTCTGCGGCCGGGAACACGGTCGGTTCCGCCCGGCACTGTTTCAGGCCGCCGTCGACACCGGCCGCCCGGTGCAGCCGCTGCGCCTGACCTATCACCATCGCGACGGCACGCCCTCCACCGCGACAGCGTTCCTCGGCGACGACTCGCTGTGGGCCTCGGTGGTCCGGATCGCGCGTGCCCGACGCACTGTCGTTCACGTCGACGTCCGGCCACTGCAGCTTCCCGCGGCGAACCGGAGCGAGCTGGCGGCCCGCTGCCAGGCGCTGTGCATCGTGACCCCTAGTGGGCCAAGATCCGCTCTTCGTTCCTGGCGTGACCCGTTGCCGCGAAGATGATCCGGCGGGAGATCTCCACGGCGTGGTCGGCGAAGCGCTCGTAATAGCGGCCCAGCAGAGTCACATCCACCGCAGCGGCCGTACCGTGCCGCCATTCCCGGTCCATCAGCACGGTGAAGAGGTGCCTGTGCAAGTCATCCATCGCATCGTCTGCATCCCGAATGTATCGGGCCCTGCCCAGGTCACACGACACGATCACCTGATGCGCATTCGCCGCCAGGTCAAGCGCGATACGGCCCATTTCGGCGAAGTATCCCTGGACCTCGTGAGGAAGCGCGGGCTGAGGATGGCGCCGACGCGCGATCTCCGCGATATGGAGGGCCAGTGCACCCATCCGTTCGATATCAGCGACGATCTGGATGGAGCCGACGATGGCCCGCAGATCTCTCGCGACTGGGGTCTGCCGCGTCAGCAGGGCGAGTCCCGTCTCTTCGACTCCGGCACTGGCCAGCAGGATGTTCTG
>JBFYOQ010000089.1:0-5293 GCA_041303735.1 Mycobacterium sp. | reverse complement strand
GTCATGAACCGCCAGGTCGGGTCAACCAGGGGGTTGACCACGGTGAGGTCCAGATTGTGCCGCTCGGCGATCGCCGCCCAGTAGTCCACGCTGGCCCCGCCCAGCGGGTCGGCGCCGATGCGAATCCCTTCGGCGCGGATGGCGCCGATGTCGACCACATTCGGCAGGTCGGCCACATAGGCGTCGAGGTAGTCGTGGCGCTGGGCGTGAGCCAGGGCGCGCGCCAGCGCAACCCGCTTCACCTCGGCACAACCGCCGCGCAGAATCTCGTTGGCGCGCTGGGCGATTGCCCCGGTGGCGTCGGTGTCGGCGGGGCCGCCGTTGGGCGGGTTGTACTTGAACCCGCCGTCGCGAGGCGGATTGTGCGACGGGGTGACGACGATGCCGTCGGCCAGGTCCGCGCTGCGGCCCCGGTTGTAGGCGAGAATCGCGTGACTCACCGCAGGCGTGGGGGTATATCGGTCGGCGGAATCCACCAGCACCGCAACATCATTGGCGGCCAGTACCTCCAGCGCTGACACCCACGGACTGTCTGAACCGGCGTGGGTGTCGCGGCCGATGAACAGCGGCCCGGTGGTGCCCTGGGCTGCGCGGTACTCCGCGATCGCCTGGGTGGTGGCCAGGATGTGCGCCTCGTTGAACGCGCCGTCCAGACTCGATCCGCGATGCCCGGAGGTGCCGAAGGCGACCTGCTGGGCGACGTCGTCGGGGTCGGGGTCGACGGTGTAGTACGCGGTGACCAGATGGGCCACGTCGATGAGGTCCTCGGGAAGCGCCGGTTGTCCGGCGCGGGGATTGGCCACCATGGCCGCAATTGTGCCTGCCGGCGGACCATACTGGGTCGGTGTTCGGCCGCGACAATCGTGAGATCGCCGTCGTCTTCCTCGGCGGCGCGATCGGCACCCTGGCGCGGGCGGGTCTGGCGACCGCGGCGGTTCCCGACCCCGGGCGGTGGCCGTGGCCGACGTTCGTCGCCAACATCGTCGGCGCGGTGCTGCTCGGCATCATCGGCACCCGGCTGGCCACCTCGGATCTGCGCCGGCCACTGCTGGGCACCGGGGTGTGCGGCGGACTCACCACGTTCTCCACCGTGCAGGTGGAGACCCTGCTGATGATCGAGCACGGCCACTACGGACTGGCTGTGGGCTACACCGTCGCTGGGATCGCCGCCGGGTTGGTCGCCGTGAACCTGGCTCGCGGGCAGGTGCGCCGGTGAGCGCGGCACTGTGGGCGGGGGTGGCTGTCCTCGGAGGCCTCGGCGCGGTGGCGCGTCTGCTGATGGAGCACGGGGTGCGCCGGCAGTTGACGATGGCGTTCCCGATCGGGACGGTGACGGTCAACGTAACCGGCGCGTTCCTGCTCGGCCTGCTCTCGGGGCTGGGGGTCGGTCACCACGCCGCCACCCTGATCGGCACCGGATTCCTCGGCGCGTACACCACCTTCTCCGGCTGGATGCTGGAGACACGTTCACTGGCGCAGGACCGCCGGATAGGCGCGGCCGCGGGCAACATCGGCATCAGCGTGGTGCTGGGACTGCTCGCCGCGGTGGCCGGCCACTGGCTGGGCCGGCTGATCGCGGGCTACTGAGCCTCGCGGCTGTCGGCCAGCACCGTCAGCAGCACCACCGAATCCTCATCGGCGTGCAGACCGTGACGCTCACGCGGGAGCACCAGCAGGTCCCCCGCAGCGCCGCGCCACTCGTCGGCGGCGGCGCTCACCCGCACCCGGCCGCGCAGCACCTGCAGGGTGGCCTGGCCCGGACTGTTGTGCTCGGCCAGCTCCTTGCCGGCGGCCAGCGCGATCAGCGTCTGGCGCAGCGTGTGGTCGTGGCCGCCGTGCACGGTCAGCGCGGAGCGGCCGCTGGTGGCGGAGCGGGCCGTGGCCAGTTGTTCGTCGGCGAGGTCGTTCAGCGACACCGATTCCATGTCCACTCCTTACGTCGTGAGCAGCAGTACGCCGCCTACCAACAGTGCCACCACCTTGACCAGTTCACACCCGACGTAGACGAGGTGGGCGTGCGAGCGCCCCGACTCGGCGGCCGCCGGGTCGGCGAGCACCGCATCCGAGCGGCGCGTCAGCGCGGGTCTCACCCCCACCACCTGGACGCCGAGGGTGGCGACGGCCACCACCACCGCAATCGCGGCGCCCAACGGTGGCCGGCCCACCACCACACCGACCAGCGCGGCGGCGGCCAGCACCACCTCGCAGATGTTGAGCGCCCTGAACACCAGCCGCCCGATGCCCAGGCCGACCTGCATCGTCACTCCCGGCGCCCGGAACTTCAGCGGCGCCTCCAGGAACGAGATCGCCAGCACCATCCCGAGCCAGACGAAGACCGCCGCGACGGCTAACGCCAACCAGTGGTTCACCGCTCCTCCAATACCTGGGCGTCCAATACCTGGGTGTCCAATACCTGGGCGCCGAGAACGATTCTGGTACCCCGGCGATCACCCGTGCTAAACACGGCGGCATGGGGTGTGCTTCGGTCAGGGTGTGGTCGGTCGCGGCGGCGGTGACCGTCACGGTCATCTCGGGCTGTGGCGCGCAGGACACTCAGCCGGGGCCGATGACGACCACGTCGGCGGTGTCCGCCCCGTCGTCGACTCCCCCGCCGCCTCCGCCCACCCAGCCGGCCCGCATCGCGAAGTGGTTCGAGTTGCAGCCCGGTGACTGCCTGGCCGGCCCGCCGCCCACCGATCCGGCCGTCGTGGACGTGACGATCGTCGACTGCGCCACACCGCATCTGGCCGAGACGTTCCTGCGCGCGGAGATCCCGGTGAACGCCGCCGTCGGCGAGACGGGCAACGCCCAGTGCGAGGCCGGCTTCACCCCCTACACCGGGGTGGCGCTGGCCGGAAGTCCTTATGCCATCGCCTATCTCATCGACTCCGAGCAGGATCGCACCACCAATAACCCCTTCCCGAGCACGGTGATCTGCCTATTGCAGGGCGCGCAGGGGCAGTCGCTGATCGGCTCGGCGCGCGGGTGAGCGCTACAGGTCGGTGAGGTCGTCGGGCACGTCGACGGCGTGCTCCTTCAACGCCGCCAGCGGGACCAGGTCGAGGGTTCGTTCGTGAGTGCCGGCCAGCACCACCGGCGCCGCACAGCCGTCCTCGTAGGCGCGCAGCCAGTTGCGCGCGGTCACACACCACCGGTCGCCGGGCACCAGGCCGGGGAACCGGTAGAGCGGCATCGGCGTGCTCAGGTCGTTGCCGATGGAGCGCTGATGGTCGAGGAACTCCTCGGTGACCACCGCGCAGATGGTGTGCAGTCCGACGTCCTCGGGCCCGGTGGAACAGCAGCCGTCGCGGTGGAAGCCGGTCAGCGGTTCGGTGCCGCACTCCTGCAACGGGCCGCCCAGGACATTGAGATCAGGCATCGGCCACACCCTAGGGCAGGGACTTCCGGCCCCTTGCGGAGATCCGGCCGCGGGAGCTAGCGTAGGGGAACCTAAGTAAGGCTAACCAAACTTCCTGGAGTTCATCATGGGCGCTTCGCCGGATGTGTCGGCACAGCTGCTCGGCAGCGGGCTGATCGGCCTGCGCGAAGGCCTCGAGGCCGGGATCGTGGTGATGGTCCTGGTCGCCTTCCTGGTCAAGATGCAACGCCGCGACGCCCTCAAGTGGGTGTGGGCCGGGGTGGCCGCGGCGGTGGCGATGACGGTCGTCCTATTCGTGGTAATCCAGTACGGCGCCTACAACATCACCGGATTGGCCGCCGAGGCCGTCGCGGGGGTGGCCTCAGTGGTGGCAGTGGGGATCGTCACCACCATGGTGCTGTGGATGCGCAAGGCCGCGGCCACCATCTCCGGTGAACTGCGGGCCGGTATGTCCCGCGCCCTGGAGACCGGCGCCCTGGCGGTGCTGACGCTGTCGTTCCTGGCAGTCGGGCGCGAGGGTGCCGAGACCGCTCTGTTCATGGTCGGCTACGCCGAAGCCGACACCGCCTGGCCGCTGGTCGGCCTGCTGGCCGGCGTGCTGGTCGCAGTCGGAATCGCCTGGGGCATGTACGCCGGGGCGATCCGGATCAACCTCGCCAAGTTCTTCACCTACACCGGCGTCTTCCTGATCGTCGTCGCCGCCGGCATCCTCTCCTACGGAATCGGCGCGCTGCAGACCGTCGGCTGGCTGCCCGCCACCGCACGGGCCTTCGACATCAGCACCTGGTTCAACTGGTCGGCCTGGTACGGAGAGATCGTCCAGGGCGTCTTCAACATCACCCCCACTCCGACGGTGTTGCAGCTGCTGGGCTGGGTGACCTACCTGGCCGTGGTGCTCATCGTGTTCCTCAAGCCGATCACCGCCACGACGGCGCCGCGGTCAACGACCCCCGGCCCCGTCCCCGCAAACCAAGGATTCGCGTCGTGAATGTTCGTACCGTCGTCGTCGTGGCCGCTGTCGCCGCCGTGTCCCTCGCGGGCTGCTCGGCGAAGAAGTCCGACGAATCGCAGAGCAGCGCGCCCGCGGGCACCCAGGTGAGTGTGACCGCCACCGACACCACGTGCGAGTTGTCGGCGACCCAGGGTGCCACCGGCGCAACCACATTCGCCGTCACCAACAACGGGACCACGGCCACCGAGCTCTACGTCTACAACAAGGATGGCAGTGTGCTCGCCGAGGTGGAGAACGTCTCACCCGGACTCAAGCGCGAGCTCACCGTCGACCTCACAGAGGCCGGCACCTACAAGCTGGCGTGCAAGCCCGGCGGGGTGGGCGACGGAATCCGTGCCGACTTCACCGTGACGGGGTAAGACCCGCGTTTCGGGGCCAATCCGGCACGAGAACGTTATGAGATGTTGCTTGTGCGGGCTCACCGCGACTCGGCACGATCAGGACCCATGAGTTCACGCGCGGCGACGGGTAGCGACAGCACGGTGGCCGCGCGCGCCGCGGCGTTCGCCTCCCTCGGCGCGGCGGTGATCCACTTCGCCGCCACCCCCGCGCACTGGCGCGACTGGATGCCGTCGGGCCTCTTCTTCGCCACCATCGCGGTGTTCCAACTGCTCTGGGCGATCCTCGCCTGGACCCGCCCGCCCGTCCTGCTGCTCGCCGCCGGGATGGTGGTCAATGCCGCGGCCGCCGCGCTGTGGGTGTGGGCGCACACCGCTGGTGCACCGTTGGGCCCGAATGCCGGTCAGACCGAGGCCGTCCAGGCAGCGGGCATCTGCGTGCTGCTGCTCGAGTGCTACGTCGTCATGGGAGCGGCGTGGGCCTGGTACCGGCGGGATCAGCCGGAGTCGGTGTCGAGCCTCGCCAGCGCCGCAGTGTTGCTGGGCGCCAATGCCGTCGTCGTG
>JBFYOQ010000088.1:0-10864 GCA_041303735.1 Mycobacterium sp. | reverse complement strand
CCACGGACTGATGGGCCGCGGTACCACCTGGTCGAGGCAGTTGCCGTGGCTGGCCCGCCTCGGCGCGGTCTACACCTACGATGCGCCGTGGCACCGGGGCCGCGATGCCGACGACCACCACGCGGTCAGCACCGAGCGATTCGTGGACGAACTGGGAGCCGCCGTCGAGTCACTCAGTGCCCCGGCTGTTCTGATCGGCCACTCGATGGGTGCCCTGCACTCGTGGTGTCTGGCGGCCGATCGGCCGGAACTCGTCAGTGCGCTGGTGGTGGAGGACATGGCGCCCGACTTCGTCGGTCTGACGACCGGCGCATGGGAGCCGTGGCTGCACGCTCTGCCGGCGCAGTTCCCCACCGCTGATGCGGTACTCGCTGAGTTCGGGCCCGTCGCAGGCCGCTACTTCCTGGAAGCCTTCGATCGCACGGAGACGGGCTGGAGGTTGCACGGCACACCGCAGACCTGGATTGCGATTGCCGCGGAGTGGGGCACCCGCGACTACTGGCGGCAGTGGTTATCGGTCCGGGCTCCGGTCCTGCTGATCGAGGCCGGTGACTCGGTCACACCACCCGGACAGATGGTCCGCATGGCGCAATCCGCAACGGCCCCGGTGACATACGTTCGGGTGGCGGATTCCGGTCACCTGGTCCACGACGACGCTCCAGAGCAATATCGGACGGCCGTTGAGGCGTTCATCGGGGAACTGCCGCCGACCTAGTCGCCCTATCGGTCTGCGCCGGCGCCGTCGCCGCGGTGTTGTGTGTTCGGCTCCTCCTCGGGCCCTAGGGGCCCGCATCGTCGCCTTCACCCGCCAGTGCGAATCGGCCGTCCGTCGTCTGCTCCACCAGTCCGTCCACCAACAGCGAGTCCAGGGCGCGGTCGCGCTGGGCGGTGTCGGACAGCCAGACCACATCGAGCAGCTGTCGCTGCACCGGAGTGGGGCTGGCGCGCAACACATCCATCAGCTTGCCGCGGACCTGCCGGTCGGTTCCGGCGAAGCGCTGCGCCGCCCGGGCCGGTGCAGCGCCACTGGGATAACCCGCCGCTTGCCATGCGCAGAGCACCAGTGGACACAGCCCGCACTTGGGTGAGCGAGCCGTGCACACCGTCGCCCCCAGTTCCATGAGCGCGGCCGAGAACACCGGCGCGGTCTCGTCGTCGGGAAGCAGTGCCTCCACATCGGCGTGATCGCGGGTCGCCGACGGGTTGCCGGCATCGGCGAGGCCGTGGACCGCACGCGCCACCACCCGTCGGACGTTGGTGTCCACCACCGGCACCCGCCTGCCATAGGCGAAACAGGCCACCGCACGGGCGGTGTAGGCGCCCACACCGGGTAGCCCCAACAACGTGTCGACGTCGTCGGGCACTTCGTCGGCGTGCTCGCTCGCGATCACCACCGCACACTCATGAAGGCGCTTGGCCCGGCGCGGATAGCCGAGCTTGCCCCAGGCACGCAACACATCGGCGGACCCGGCGGCGGCGGTCGCCGATGGCGTCGGCCAGCGTCGCACCCAGTCCACCCAGATCGGCGCCACCCGCGCCACCGGAGTCTGCTGCAGCATGAATTCGCTCACCAATATCTGCCATGCGCTGACACCGGCGGCCCGCCACGGAAGTTCCCGGCGAGCGCTCCGGTACCACTCGACGAGATCGGCGGATCGGATGCTCATCGACTGCCCGCCGGGGTAGCAGTGCACAATACGGGCCATGTCCCAGACCAGTCCGGCGTCAGCATGGATGGCACTTAAAAAGGGTAACGAGCGCTTCGTCGCCGGTAATCCGGAACACCCCAGCCAGAGCATCGAACACCGGGCCAGCCTCGCCGTCGCCCAACGGCCCACCGCGGTGGTCTTCGGATGCGCCGACAGCCGGGTCGCCGCCGAGATCATTT
This sequence comes from Mycobacterium sp., assembly GCA_041303735.1. Taxonomy (GTDB): domain Bacteria; phylum Actinomycetota; class Actinomycetes; order Mycobacteriales; family Mycobacteriaceae; genus Mycobacterium. The sequence goes on along the minus strand of JBFYOQ010000088.1, from coordinate 8,976 downwards.
TCGACCAGGGCCTCGGGGATATGTTCGTCGTCCGCACCGCCGGGCACGTCATCGACTCGGCCGTGCTGGGGTCCATCGAATATGCGGTCACCGTGCTGGACGTCCCTCTCGTCGTCGTGCTCGGTCACGACAGCTGTGGCGCTGTGCAGGCGAGTCTGGCCGCCCTCGATGAGGGCAAGGTACCCACGGGGTTCGTCCGCGACGTGGTGGAGCGGGTGACGCCGTCGATCATCTTGGGCCGCCGGGACGGACTGACCCGGGTGGACGAGTTCGAGGCCCGCCACGTCATCGAGACCGGTTCCCAGCTGCTGAGCCGTTCTTCCGCGATCGCCGAGAGAGTCGAGCGCGGAAAACTTGCCATCGCCGGAGTCACCTACCGCCTGGCCGACGGCCGGATCATGCTGCGCGAGCATCTCGGCGACATCGGGGAGCGCCCCGATGAATCGCCCGAGGAGTGGGGTGGCGGCCCGAGTGAGGGCCGCGCCGGGTAGCGCGCCGACCCACCTAACACCGCGACACGCCGCGCGGGGTCGGACGCCTGGTAGTGACCTGGGCTTACGGTGGGAACGTGCTGGATCTTGAACCGCATGGCCCGTTGCCTACTCAGATCTACTGGCGGCGCCGGGGCCTGGCGCTGGGTATCGCCGTCCTGGTCGTCGCCCTCTTGGTCGGCGGGGCATTCGCGATCTTCGGCGGTTCCAAGCCGGAGAACACCGCCAAGACCGCAACCACTGCGACCCCGCAGCCGGACGACAAGACCCCGGTCGTCCCGCCGGCCGAGTCGAGTCCGGCACCGACGCCCACCCCCACGCCCGCGGTCGCCCCGCCGCCGCTGCTGCAGGCCGGAGATGACTGCCCCGACTCCAACCTGGCGATCAAGGGCATCACCAACTCGCCGCAGTACGTGATCGGCGATCAGCCGAAGTTCACCATGGTGGTCACCAATATCGGTCTGGTGGCATGTAAGCGCGACGTCGGTGCGGCTGTGCTGGCGGCGTATGTGTACACGCTGGACAACAACCGGTTGTGGTCCAACCTCGACTGCGCTCCCTCCAACGAGACGCTGGTCAAAACGTTCAACCCGGGCGAGCAGGTCACCACCGAGGTGACCTGGACCGGCATGGGTTCGGCTCCGCAGTGCCCGCTGCCGCGGGAGCCGATCGGGCCGGGCACCTACAACCTCGTCGTGCAACTGGGCAATCTGCGTTCGGCGGAAGCGCCGTTCATCCTCGCCGACGCACCGCCGCCACCGCCCGAACCCGTGCCGGGCGGTGAGCCGATGCCTGCGCCGGCCCCCGAGGCCGCACCGGTCGGCTGACCGACCTCCGAGGTTCAGCCGGGTTTCACTGTCCGCCGGTCAGCCGCATCATCGCGCGTAGAGCGTCGGAGATGGTGGCCACTTCTACGGTCTGCAGCCCCTTGGGCGCCGCACCGCAGCCGGCTGGAACCAGCGCGGCGCTGAACCCGAGCCGGGCCGCCTCTGCCAGGCGCCGATCCATCCCCGTGACCCGGCGCAGATCACCGGCCAGTCCGATCTCACCGATCACCACCAGGGTGGACGGCAGAGCGCGCGTGGTGAACGCGGATGCGATCGCGATGGCGACCGCGAGATCCGACGACGGGTCGGTCAACCGCATTCCGCCCACGGTGGACAGGAAGATGTCCATCGCTCCGACGGGGACTTTGGCGCGGTTCTCCAGCACGGCGTTGATCATCGAGACTCGGGCGTGGTCGATTCCGCTGACCGCCGCCCGGCGCGGCGCGGCCGGATTCGCCGGCTTGGCGAGCAGCGCCTGAATCTCGCCGATCAACGGCCGCTTACCGTCGAGTGTGACGGTCACCGCGGTACCGGGCACCGGTTCGGGACGTTCGTCGAGGAACAATCCGGAGGGATCCGCGACACACGCGATCCCCTTGTCCTGCAACATGAAACAGCCGACCTCATCGGCTGCGCCGAAGCGGTTCTTGATACCCCGTACCATGCGGATCGCGGTGTTGCGATCACCTTCGAAATGCAGCACGACGTCGACCAGATGCTCCAGTGAGCGGGGGCCGGCGATCGCGCCCTCCTTGGTGACGTGACCCACCAGGACCATCGCCACACCGCTGGATTTGGCGGCAGCGGTCAACGCCGTCGTCACCGCACGGACCTGTGTGACACCGCCGACCACGCCGTCGACGTCGGCCGAGGCCATGGTCTGGACGGAGTCGACGATCACCAGGCTGGGTGCGACCGCGTCCATATGCGCCAGGACGGCGTGTACGTCGGACTCGGCGGCCAGGTAGACCTCGTCGTTGGTGCAGTCGGTGCGTTCGGCCCGCATCCGGATCTGCCCCGCGGACTCCTCCCCGGAGACGTAAAGGGCGCGCCGGCCCGCTTGCGCCCACCGGTGTGCGACCTCCAGCAGCAGCGTCGACTTGCCGACTCCGGGATCGCCCGCGAGCAGGCTCACCGAACCCGGTACGAACCCGCCGCCGAGGACGCGGTCGAGTTCGCTGACACCGGTGGGGAAGTGGCGGGTGCGGTCGGGGTCGATGGAACTGATCGGAACCGCGGGGGTCGACGGCACGCCGACGCGCCGCGCGACGCCTCCGACGGCGGCCAGAGCGGCAACCTCGTCAACGGTGCCCCAGGTTCCGCACTCCGGGCACCGCCCGACCCATTTTCCGGTGACGTGGCGGCACTCCGAGCAGCGATATTGCAGCCGAGCCTTGGACACGACGCTGACGCTAGCGGCTGGCCCCGACACCGCGGGGAGGCGCACGCCGTGTCCCCGCGGCGACGAGCGGATTACCCCCTGCGGGGAGCCTCACCGGCCGAGATCGGCACCGCCACGGAGGTGCGACCGGCCTTCTCGAAGTCGAAGGTGAAGTTGTAGGTCAGGCCGTTGGTGATCGGCTTGCTCAACGTGACCTCGGCGGTGGATGCGGTGGCGCTGCCCATCGGCATCACCTCATCCTGCCCGTCGGGTGAGCCGACGATGAGCGAGCCGCGGGCCGGGACGGCAACGTCTCCGGTCAGCGTCACCTGGCCGATGTCGGAGGCGACGCCGAGGAGCTTGTCATCGACGTCCGGCGAATTGTTGCCGACCACGAACATCAGCTGCACCGCGGTGCCCGGCTGCAGGAAATCGCTGCTCTGCACCGCCTGCAGGTGGACGTTGCGCAGAGAGATCTCGCCGATGTTGGCGGAGGTGCCGTTGACCGCAGACTCCTGGGTCGCGGTCTGGGAGATCTGACCCGTGCCACACCCGGTGAGGATCAGTCCACAGGCCGCCAGGCCCGCGGTAGCGGCCCAGAGGCGGTTCGTTGAGCGGTTCACAGCAGCCTCCTGCGGGGCGGGCGACCGGCGATCACAGCCGACCTTGATTCGACTATGAACAGTAGTAGGTGAGGCCGGTCGGCGGTAGCGAAGGGCCGTGATCTGCGGGACCGGGGCTGCCGGCGACCGACCAGGATCGGAGTCACTGCACGAATTTCCCGGGCTGTCAACCCCAGTGGCTCCGCGGCGGTGCCCCTGACCTGCACCGTTGTTCCGCGGACCATTTTCCCCCGTGCTAACATTGAGTTGTGAAAGGGGCCCTAATCTGATGATTTTCAAGGTCGGAGACACCGTTGTCTATCCACACCACGGTGCTGCATTGATCGAGGCGATCGAAACCCGGACCATCAAAGGCGAGGCGAAGGAATATCTCGTCCTCAAAGTGGCCCAGGGTGATCTGACCGTTCGGGTGCCCGCTGACAACGCCGAGTACGTCGGTGTGCGCGATGTGGTCGGCCAGGAGGGCCTCGACAAGGTTTTCCAGGTCCTGCGCGCGCCGCACACCGAGGAGCCCACCAACTGGTCTCGCCGCTACAAGGCGAACCTGGAGAAACTGGCCTCCGGCGATGTCAACAAGGTCGCCGAGGTGGTGCGCGACCTGTGGCGCCGGGATCAGGAGCGCGGACTCTCCGCAGGCGAGAAGCGGATGCTGGCCAAGGCCCGCCAGATCCTGGTCGGTGAGCTGGCGTTGGCTGAGAACACCGACGACGCGAAGGCATCGATCATCCTTGACGAGGTCCTGGCCGCCGCTTCCTAGAAGGCCGCCCCAGGGATCACGGTGACTGAGACCGTCGCTGTCGTTCCCGCCGCCGGCAGCGGGCACCGACTCGGTGCCGGTATTGCCAAAGCGTTCGTCGATCTCGACGGCCGCACCATGCTCGAGCACGCCATCGACGGCCTGCTCGGTTCCGGCGTGATCGAACGGGTGGTGGTCGCCGTGCCCGCCGACCGGGTCGCAGAGACGTCGTCGTCGCTGGGCGACCGCGCGACCGTGGTGGCCGGTGGCCCCCAGCGCGCCGACAGTGTCCGGCTTGCCCTGTCGGCCGCCGGTGATCCCGACTTCGTCCTCGTGCATGACGCGGCCCGGGCGCTGACCCCGGCCGATCAGATCCGGCGGGTGGTCGCCGCACTGCATGACGGGATGCGCGCGGTGATCCCGGTGCTGCACGTCGTCGACACCATCAAGGCTGTCGACGCCAACGGCGTGGTGCTCGGAACCCCGCAACGCTCTGGGTTGCGCGCCGTCCAGACACCGCAGGGCTTCGAGGCCGCGCTGCTGCGGCGGGCCTACGGCCAGGCACCCGACGAGTCGGCGACAGACGACGCCGCGCTCGTGGAGAACCTCGGGGTGCCGGTACACACCGTGGCCGGCGACGCGATGGCGTTCAAGATCACCACGGCGCTTGATCTGCGGTTGGCCCGCGCGGTGCTGACCCGATGAGCGCCGGACTGCCCCGGATCGGTATCGGCACCGATGTCCACCCCATCGAGTCCGGCCGGCCGTGCTGGCTGCTCGGGTTGCTGTTCGAGGACGCCGATGGCTGCGCGGGGCATTCCGACGGCGATGTGGCCGTGCATGCACTCTGTGACGCGCTGCTGTCGGCGGCGGGAATGGGTGATCTCGGCGCCGTGTTCGGTGTCGACCAGCCGCAGTGGCGCGGCGTCACGGGCGCGCAGATGCTCGCGCATGTCCGCGATTTACTGCGCCGAAGCGGATTCACGATCGGCAACGCCGCGGTCCAGGTGATCGCCAACGGGCCGAAGGTGGGGCCGCACCGGCACGAGGCGCAACTCCTGCTGTCCGAGTTGCTCGGTGCGCCGGTGTCGGTTTCGGCAACCACGACCGACGGGCTGGGACTGACGGGTCGTGGCGAGGGCCGGGCGGCCGTCGCCACGGCGCTGGTCCTCGCGGCGTCCCGGTAAGCTGCGACGTCGTGACCGGCCTGCGCTTGCACGACACCTACAGCGGTGGCGTGCGCGACTTCGTGCCGCTGCGACCCGGTCATGCGTCGGTGTACCTGTGCGGTGCCACCGTCCAGGGTCTGCCCCACATCGGACACGTCCGCAGCGGGGTTGCGTTCGACGTGCTGCGGCGCTGGCTCACGGCCACCGGGTACGACGTGGCGTTCATTCGCAACGTCACCGACATCGACGACAAGATCCTCACCAAGGCGGCCGAGGCGGGCCGGCCGTGGTGGGAGTGGGCCGCGGTCCACGAGCGTGCGTTCTCCGCCGCCTACGACGCACTCGGGGTGCTCCCGCCGTCGGCCGAGCCCCGGGCGACCGGGCACGTCACCCAGATCGTGGAACTCATCGAGCGTCTGATCGGCACCGGGCACGCCTACACCGGATCCGGCGACGTCTACTTCGACGTCCAGACCGTGGCTGACTACGGCAAGCTGTCCGGGCACCGGATCGACGACGTGCATCAGGGTGAGGGCGTCGGCGCAGGAAAGCGTGATCAGCGGGATTTCACGCTCTGGAAAGGCGCCAAGCCCGGCGAGCCGTCCTGGCCGACGCCATGGGGACGCGGCCGTCCCGGGTGGCACTCCGAATGCGTGGCGATGGCGCACGAATACCTCGGTCCCGAGTTCGACATCCATTGCGGTGGAATGGATCTGGTCTTCCCGCATCACGAGAACGAGATCGCCCAGGCGCGTGCCGCCGGTGATGGATTCGCCCGGTACTGGTTGCACAACGGCTGGGTCACCATGGGCGGGGAGAAGATGAGCAAGTCGCTGGGCAATGTGCTCGCGGTGCCGGCCGTGCTGCAGCGAGTCCGGCCGGCGGAGTTGCGCTACTACCTCGGCAGCGCCCACTACCGGTCGATGCTGGAGTTCTCCGAAGCCGCACTGACCGACGCCGTCAACGCCTACACCGGTATCGAGGACTTCCTGCACCGTGTCCGCACCCGGGTCGCAGCGGTGTCGCCGACGCGGTGGACCGAGCGCTTCGGCGCCGCCATGGACGACGATCTCGCCGTCCCCGCCGCACTGGCCGAGGTTCACGCCGCCCGCGCCGACGGGAACCGGGCACTGGAGTCCGGCGATCACGACACCGCACTGGCCAAAGCCGGTGAGATCCGTTCCATGATGGGAATCCTCGGATGTGATCCCCTTGACGAGCGGTGGCAGACAAGGGACGAGACGGCGGCTGCGCTCAACGCTGTCGACGTGCTGGTGCGCGCGGAGGTTCAGCGCCGCGAGGACGCCCGCGATCAGCGGGACTGGGCGCAGGCCGACGCGATCCGCGACAGGCTGAAGGAGGCGGGCATCGAAGTGACTGACACCGGCGACGGACCGCAGTGGTCCCTGCTCGACGCGGGCGGCAGGTAGATGGCCGGCAATTCCAAGCGGCGGGGCGCGATCCGCAAAGAGGGCACCAAGAAGGGGCCCCAGGTCGGCTCGGGCGGCGTGCGCAGGCGCGGACTCGAGGGCCGCGGTGCCACCCCACCGGCGCACCAACGGACCGGGCACCCGGCGGCCAGGAAGGCAGCGGTCAAGGCCCGCCGGGCCGCCGGCAAGCCGACCGATGAGACCGAAATGGTCCTGGGCCGCAACCCGGTCCTGGAGTGCCTGCGCGCACATGCGCCCGCCTCGGCGCTCTACGTCGCACTCGGCACCGAAGCTGATGAGCGGCTCACCGAATCGGTCACCATGGCCGCCGACCGCGGCATCGCGATCCTCGAAGTTCCGCGCCACGATCTCGACCGGATGAGTTCCAACGGTCTGCACCAGGGCGTCGCCCTGCAGATCCCGCCGTACAGCTACGCCCATCCCGATGACCTGTTGCGGTCTGCGACGAGCGACGTCCAGCCGGCCCTGCTGGTCGCGCTCGACAACATCTCCGATCCACGGAACCTCGGTGCGGTCATCCGTTCGGTGGCCGCCTTCGGCGGTCACGGGGTACTGATCCCGCAGCGCCGGTCGGCTTCGGTCACCGCGGTGGCCTGGCGCACCTCCGCCGGGGCAGCGGTGCGGGTTCCGGTCGCGCGGGCCACCAATCTCAACCGCACACTCAAGGAGTGGTCCGGAGCCGGCGTTCGGGTCGTCGGACTCGGGGCCAACGGAGACACCACCATCGATGAGTTCGACGGCACCGGCCCGCTGGTCCTCGTCGTCGGATCCGAGGGCAAAGGCCTGTCCCGGCTGGTGCGGGAGAACTGCGACTCGGTGGTGTCCATCCCGATGGCCGGCCGCACCGAGTCGCTCAACGCCGCGGTCGCGGCGGGTGTGGTACTGGCGGAGGTCGCGCGTCAGCGCCGCAGCCGCTGATCGGCGGCCCACGGATCGCAGCGCTGCCAGAGTCGCGGCAGGTGTATGGCCACGCCGTCGGCGCCGGCCAGTGCCGTCAGCACTCGCATGGTGACGTCGAGGTCGTCTCCGGCGTAGGGCAGGGCGCGCAGCGGTTCGGTCAGCGGCCGGAAGAAATCGTCCCAGTGGATCAACACCACGCGCCGGGCCCCGACCGCGCGCACCGTCTGCTCCCAGTATTGCTCGATGTAGTCGCTGTCCTGCACTCCCAACTGCCCGACGCCGAGGTAGACCACCTCCGCTCGCTGATCGGCGAGCGCGCGGAGGCGAAAGCCGGCGCTGCCCTGCACCAGCAGACGCCGGCCGGTGGGCCGGTGCTCGATGAGCGTCGACCATGCCTCGCCGCAGCGGAACGCCGAGGCCCTGACCGGAGGAACGACGGGTGCTGAGATGACGCCTGGGAAGCGGTCCGGCGGGCAGTGGTGCGACTCGATCAGCGTCACCGTGAAAGAACCGAATGTGAGTTCCACGCCGGGCCCCGCGACCACGATCCGGTCGGTTGCAAGACCCTGTCCCCGAGCGATGTTGGCAGCCGATTCCCCACCCACGACGCACGCGCCGGTACGGGCGGCGACCACCGCCGAGTCCAGGGCGTGGTCGAAGTGAGTGTGCACCGGTAGCACCGCCGCCAGCCGGCTGACCCCGGCCCGCGCGAGGCACTCGGAAATCCGCGACTCCGACGGACGTAGCCGCCGCAGCCCCACCTCGACGTACGACGGCCTGGAGAAGAACCCGTCGGTCATCAACGCTGTCGTCCCGTCGTCGATGAGCAGCGTGGAGACTCCGAGCCAGGTCACCGTCAGATCCGAATCGGCATCGCCGGCTGGCGCATCGAAGTAGTCGGACAACGCGCCGAGATCGGGCCTGCCGAACTTCAGCCGCATCAGGTGAACGCCGCCAGCTCGACACCCTCGGCGGCGAGCCGTTGCCGAACAGCGGTGGCGATCTGCACCGCGCCCGGCGAATCCCCGTGCACGCAGACCGATTCCACCTCGATCGGGATGGTGGAACCGTCGATCGCCCTCACCCGTCCGGTGAGCACCATCATCGCCACCCGTTCGGCGATCTCGTCCGGCTCGCGCAGCACGGCACCATCCTGGCGGCGGGGGACCAGGTGGCCGCCGCGGCCGGATCGGCGCTGAGTTACGTGAAACCCCATGGGGCGCTGTACAACACGATCATGGGAGACCGTGACCAGGCCCGCGCCGTGGCCGAGGCGATACACGCCGTCGATCCCGCGCTGCCGGTGCTGGGACTTGCCGGATCGGCGTTCTTCACCGAGGCCGCCCGGCTGGGCCTGCGGACCGTGGCGGAGGCCTTCGCCGACCGCGCGTACCGGCC
>JBFYOQ010000087.1:0-12469 GCA_041303735.1 Mycobacterium sp. | reverse complement strand
GTGGTGGTCGTCGGCATCGCGGCCCCGGTGCCACGGCGCATCGTAGGTGTAGACCGCGCCGAGGCGGGCCAGCCACGGCAACTGCCTCGACCAGGTGGTACCGCGGCCCATCAGTCCGTGGACCAGAACCAGCGGGCGCCCGGTACCAACCCGATGGGTCAGCGGTGCGGCGATCACCGGTGTCATTGTGCCGGTAACCTTGGCGAAATGACCGTGGTGAAGATCAATGCCATAGAGGTGCCCGCCGGCGCAGGCCCGGAGTTGGAGAAACGGTTCGCCCACCGCGCCCACGCCGTGGACAGCCAGCCAGGTTTCCTCGGTTTCCAGTTGTTGCGACCGGTCTCCGGTGACGACCGCTACTTCGTGGTCACCCAGTGGGAGTCCGAGGAGTCCTTCCAGGCATGGGCGAGCGGGCCGGCGATCGCCGCGCACGCCGGAGAGCGGGCCAACCCGGTGTCCACTGGGGCATCACTGCTCGAGTTCGAAGTCGTGATGGACGTTGCCAGGTCCGACGCCCAGAAGTAGACCGCGCCGCGCCGCGGCGCTGGCGGCCGTCCTCACCGCAACCCTGTCGACCAGTTGCGCGCCGCCGCCCGCGCCTGCCGCCGGAGCGAGCACCCGCATCGAGATGAACACGCCCCAGGGGGTGCGGGCTCAGCAAGTCATGGACATGCTCAATTCGGACTGGCCGATCGGGACGGCGAGCGTGACGACACTGGCCACAGCTGAGATGGTGGACCCGATCGAGGCCATCATGGAACGACTGTGGTGGGACCGCCCGTACACGCTCACCGGGGTGGACATCGGCGCCGGATCTGCCCGGCTGCGCCTGATCAGCTCGTTCGGCGCACAGCAGGACATCGAGTTGCGCACCGACGATCAGACCAAAGTGAGTCGCCTGGTGGTCGACACCCACGAGCCCGCCATCGGCTCCTGGCAGGACGTGGATATCGCGCTCGACCGCACCGGCGCCCGCTACTCATGGCTGGTGTCCAAGGTGCAGGACGGCAACTGCGTGAAGGTGGCCGGAACCAACACGGGCGAATCACTGCCGCTCGCTTCAATTTTCAAGACCTACGTGCTCTTCGCCGTCGAGGAAGCGGTGCTCGCCGGGACTCTCAGGTGGGACGACACCCTCACCATCACCAGCGAGGCCAAGAAACTGGGCTCGTCGGGCTTTGACACGATGCCCGCCGGTTCACGGATCACCGTGCGCCAGGCTGCCGGAAAGATGATCGCCACGAGCGACAACATGGCGACCGATCTGCTGATCGAGCGCATCGGCACCCCGGCCGTGGAACAGGCGCTTGCGCGCGCCGGCCATCACGATCCCGCAAGCATGACCCCGTTCCCGACCATGCGCGAGATCTTCTCGGTCGGCTGGGGCAATCCGGACATCCGTGACCGGTGGAAGGCAGCCTCCCCCGCCGACCGTGCCGCACTGCTGCGCGAGGCGAATTCGCGCCCCTACGAACCTGATCCGCAACGCACGCATGCCCCCGGCTCGGCCTACGGCGCAGAGTGGTACGGCAGCGCGGAGGACATCTGCCGCGTGCACGCCGCACTTCAAGACAACGCGGCGGGCCCGGCGGCACCGGTGCGGGCGATCATGTCGGAGGTGCCCGGGATCGACATCGACCGCGCCCAGTGGCCCTATATCGCGGCCAAGGCCGGCAACCTCCCGGGAGATCTGACGTTCTCCTGGTACGCCGAGGACCGCACCGGAGCGGCCTGGGTGGTCAGCTTCCAACTGAACTGGCCGCGGTACCACAGCCCGAACGCAGGCGCCTGGGTGATGACGATCATCAAACAGGTCTTCGGAATGCTCGCGAGCTGAAGCGGATCGGGCCGCTGCAACGAGTGCGGGCGGCCAACCGAAGCCGCCCGCGTCTCGTCTGCTCCGCTACTCCGTTGCCGCGGCGGCCAGATCGGGCTGAGGCGTCTCGCGCTTGGGTCCACCGGAGAAGGTGAACTTCGCATCCTCGCCGGCACCCTCACCGTCCCAGTTCTCCACGTCGACGGTGACCAGCTGTCCGGGCCGGATCTCATCGAAGAGGATCTTCTCGGAAAGTGCGTCCTCGATCTCACGCTGGATGGTCCGGCGCAGCGGCCGGGCGCCCAACACCGGATCGAAGCCGCGCTTGGCCAGCAGCGCCTTGGCGCTATCGGACAGCTCCATCTCCATGTCCTTGGCCTTGAGCTGCTTACCGACCCGGTTGACCATGAGGTCGACCATTTCGATGATCTCCTCGCGGGTGAGCTGATGGAACACGATGATGTCATCGATGCGGTTGAGGAACTCCGGCCGGAAGTGCTTCTTGAGCTCGTCGTTGACCTTCTGCTTCATCCGCTCGTAGTTGTTGTCCCCACCACCCTGCGTGAAGCCCAGACCCACGGCCTTGGAGATGTCCGCGGTGCCCAGGTTCGAGGTGAAGATCAGCACGGTGTTCTTGAAGTCGACCGTGCGACCCTGACCGTCGGTGAGGCGGCCGTCCTCGAGCACCTGCAGCAGGGTGTTGTAGATCTCCTGGTGCGCCTTCTCGATCTCGTCGAACAGCACCACCGAGAACGGCTTGCGGCGCACCTTCTCGGTGAGCTGGCCGCCCTCTTCGTAGCCGACGTAGCCCGGAGGGGCGCCGAACAGCCGCGAGGCGGTGAAGCGGTCGTGGAACTCGCCCATGTCGATCTGGATGAGCGCGTCATCGTCGCCGAACAGAAACTCCGCGAGCGCTTTGGACAGCTCGGTCTTACCGACGCCGGACGGACCGGCGAAGATGAACGAGCCCGACGGGCGCTTGGGGTCCTTCAGTCCGGCCCGCGTACGGCGGATCGCCTTGGAGACGGCCTTGACCGCGTCGAACTGGCCGATGATCCGCTTGTGCAGCTCATCCTCCATGCGCAGCAGACGGGTGGTTTCCTCTTCGGTGAGCTTGAAGACCGGGATGCCGGTCCAGTTGCCCAGCACCTCGGCGATCTGCTCATCGTCGACCTCCGCGACGACGTCGAGATCCCCTGCGCGCCATTGCTTCTCACGCTCGGCCCGCTGAGCGACCAGCGTCTTCTCACGATCCCGCAGCGATGCCGCCTTCTCGAAGTCCTGGGCGTCGATCGCCGATTCCTTCTCACGGCGGGCGTCGGCGATCTTCTCGTCGAACTCACGTAGGTCCGGCGGCGCCGTCATCCGGCGGATCCGCATCCGGGCGCCGGCCTCGTCGATCAGGTCGATCGCCTTGTCCGGCAGGAACCGGTCGTTGATGTAGCGGTCGGCCAGTGTCGCAGCGGCCACCACCGCGGCGTCGGTGATCGAGACCCGGTGGTGGGCCTCGTAGCGGTCACGCAGACCCTTGAGGATCTCGATGGTGTGCGCCACCGTCGGCTCACCGACCTGAACGGGCTGGAACCGACGCTCCAGGGCGGCGTCCTTCTCGATGTACTTGCGATACTCATCGAGAGTGGTGGCGCCGATGGTCTGCAGCTCTCCGCGAGCCAGCTTGGGCTTGAGGATCGATGCGGCGTCGATGGCACCCTCGGCGGCGCCGGCACCGACGAGGGTGTGCAACTCGTCGATGAACAGGATGATGTCGCCGCGGGTGTTGATCTCCTTGAGCACCTTCTTGAGGCGCTCTTCGAAGTCACCGCGGTAGCGGCTGCCGGCCACCAGCGACCCGAGGTCGAGGGTGTAGAGCTGCTTGTCCTTCAACGTCTCGGGCACCTCGCCATTGACGATGGCCTGAGCCAGGCCCTCCACCACGGCGGTCTTGCCGACGCCGGGCTCACCGATGAGCACCGGGTTGTTCTTGGTGCGCCGACTCAGGACCTGCATCACCCGCTCGATTTCCTTCTCGCGGCCGATGACCGGATCGAGCTTGCCCTCCATCGCAGCGGCGGTGAGGTTGCGGCCGAACTGGTCGAGCACCAGCGAGGTGGACGGGTTCCCGGACTCGCCGCCGCGGCCACCGGTGCCTGCCTCGGCGGTCTCCTTGCCCTGGTATCCGCTCAGCAGCTGGATGACCTGCTGGCGTACCCGGGTCAGTTCGGCGCCCAGCTTCACCAGCACCTGGGCGGCCACGCCCTCACCCTCACGGATCAGGCCGAGCAGGATGTGCTCGGTACCGATGTAGTTGTGACCGAGTTGCAGTGCCTCGCGCAGGCTCAGCTCCAGCACCTTCTTGGCGCGCGGAGTGAACGGGATGTGCCCGGACGGCGCCTGCTGGCCCTGGCCGATGATCTCCTCGACCTGGGAGCGCACGCCCTCCAGGGAGATGCCGAGGGACTCCAGCGACTTGGCGGCCACGCCTTCGCCCTCATGGATCAGCCCCAGCAGGATGTGCTCGGTACCGATGTAGTTGTGGTTGAGCATCCGGGCTTCTTCCTGAGCCAGGACGACGACCCGCCGCGCACGGTCGGTAAATCTTTCGAACATCGGCTGATACCTGCTCTCTCACCTGGTGCAACGGAACTCACCGGACACCTGCTGGTCCACTCTAGTGGGCGGGCGGAGGGAGTTGCCCTCCCCTGCTGGGGGTACCCGCTGTCGGGGCACACAGCAGTCCAACGCCGCAGTGGGCCGTTTCGTTTCCAGTATGTCCGCCCGGCGGTTCGCGCCTAGCGAAATAGCACTGACGAGACCCTGACGGTTTCGGCGCGCCAACGAGCGCCCAGCGCCTGAAAACGCTCCGAAATCACACCTGGAGGGTGCCTAGGTGGCGGCGTGGAAGGCCTCGATGACGTCAGCGGGGATCCGGCCCCGGGTGGAGACCTTGTGCCCGTTACGGCGGGCCCACTCCCGGATCGCCGCGCTCTGCTCCCGGTCGATGACGGCCCGGCCGCGGCCGGGGGCACCCGATGAGCGCCCGCGCCGGCGGCCGCCGACCCGACGGCCGGCCTCGCTCCACGGCTTCAATTCATCGCGCAACTTCTGCGCATTCCTGGCCGAGAGATCGATTTCGTAGCTCACGCCATCAATCGAGAATTCAACAGTTTCGTCAGCCGGGCCTTCGCCGTCGAAATCATCGACGAGGGTGACAGTCACTTTTTTAGCCATTAGGCCTCGGCCTTTCTCGTGCCCGATGGGCGGATTGCTTTTACTGGCCGCCAATGTGCCATAAAAGAGGGCGGAATTACAACAAGGCCCGCCTCGGCGCAGTTCAGTTGCCGTGGCGGCGCACAATCGGAAACAGAATCGTCTCCCTAATTGACAGCCCCGTAAGAACCATCAGAAGGCGGTCAATACCCATTCCGGTGCCCGTGGTCGGCGGCATCGCGTACTCCATTGCGGACAAGAAGTCCTCGTCAAGGGCCATGGCCTCGTCGTCACCGGCAGCGGCCGCGCGCGCCTGAGCCTCGAATCGCTCGCGCTGAATTACCGGGTCGGTGAGCTCCGAGTAGCCGGTCGCCAACTCGATACCGCGAACATAGAGATCCCATTTCTCTGTGACGCCCGCAATGCTGCGGTGCTGCCGTGTCAACGGCGTCGTCTCGACGGGGAAATCCTTCACGAAAGTCGGTGCCCATAAAGTGTCGCCGACGGCGTGTTCCCACAGTTCCTCGACGAGTTTGCCGTGCCCGTATCCGCGATCGGGCGGAATCTCGACATCGAGACGCCGGGCAGTGGCGAGCAAATAGTCGACCGGTGTATCGGGGGTGATTTCCTCCCCGAGCGCAGCCGACAGCGACGGGTACATCTGGATCGACGGCCAGACGCCGTCCAAGTCGTAGACCGAGCCGTCGGGCAACGTCACCTGGCGTGTTCCTATCGCCTCATCGGCGACTTCCTGGATGAGTTCGCGGGTGATGGCGGCGGAATCGTCGTAGGTGCCCCAGGCCTGGTAGGTCTCGAGCATCGCGAACTCCGGCGAGTGGGTGGAGTCGGCGCCCTCGTTGCGGAACACCCGGTTGAGTTCGAAGACCCTGTCCAATCCGCCCACCACGCACCGCTTGAGGAACAGCTCCGGTGCGATACGCAGGTACAGATCGGTGTCGAGCGCGTTGGAGTGCGTCGCGAACGGCCGGGCCGCCGCGCCGCCGGCCAGGGTCTGCAGCATCGGCGTCTCGACCTCGAGGAACCCGCGCCGTTCCAATCCGTTGCGGACGGCCCGCACCACCGCTATGCGCTGGCGGGCGATAGCGCGTGCCTGCGGGCGGACGATGAGATCGACGTAGCGCTGCCGAACTCGCGCTTCCTCGCTCATCTCCCTATGTGCGACGGGAAGCGGACGCAACGCCTTGGCCGCCATCTGCCATGAGTCGGCCAGCACGGACAGCTCACCGCGCCGCGAGCTGATCACCTCGCCGCGCACGAACACGATGTCGCCCAGGTCGACGTCGGACTTCCAGGCGTCCAGCTCCTCGGCGCCGACACCGGCCAGGCTGATCATGGCCTGAAGTTGGGTCCCGTCACCTTCCTGCAGGGTGGCGAAACACAATTTGCCGGAGTTGCGCGAGAACACCACCCGGCCGGTGACGCCGACGGTGTCACCGGTGACGGTGTCGGCCGGCAGGTCCGGGTACGCGGCGCGGACCTGGGCCAGGGAGTGGGTGCGGGGGACCGAGACCGGGTAGGCCTCCCGGCCGGAATCGAGCAACTGCTGGCGCTTACCCTGGCGAATCCGGAACTGTTCGGGAACATCATCGGAGTCAGGTTGGTCCGGGGCGACCGGCGGATCGGCAGGGCTCACGACGTGCCAGCGTAAAGGTCGGCCATCAGCGCGCCGACTTCAGGCGATGGCCGTCGGAGTTGCGCTCGAAGACAAGCCGCAGGCCGTCGAGCGTCAGATGCTTGTCGTAGTGGTCCACGGTCTGCAGATCCGGCAACAACATCGGTGCGGTGTGCCCGGTCGCCACCACCGCGACGTCAGCACCGCCGAAGCCGTCGACGTCGCGCCTCACGCGCGACACCAATCCGTCGACCAAACCGGCGAAACCGAACACCGCGCCGGACTGCATGCACTCGACGGTGTTCTTCCCCACCACTGAACGGGGCCGGGTCAACTCCACCCGCCGCAACGCCGCCGAGCGGGCGGCAGCCGCATCGGAGGAGACCTGAACACCCGGAGCGATTGCCCCGCCGAGGAATTCGCCCTTCGCCGATACCACGTCAACGCAGATCGACGATCCGAAATCGACCACGATCGCCGCACTGGAGAACTTGGCGTATGCCGCCAGACAGTTCACGATGCGGTCAGCGCCCACCTCCTTGGGATTGTCGACCAACAGCGGAATACCCGTCCGCACACCGGGTTCGATGAGCACGGCGGGGACGGTGGGCCAATACTGCTCGAGCATCACCCGAACCTCATGCAGCACCGAGGGCACAGTCGACAGCCCGGTCACCCCGGTCAGCTGCTCGGAATCGTCACCGATCAACCCCTCGATGGTCAGCGCGAGTTCGTCGGCGGTGACTTCTGACTCGGTGCGGATCCGCCAGTTCTGAACGACTTTCGCGTGATCGCCGGAACCCGAGATCAGGCCCACCACGGTGTGCGTGTTGCGGACATCGATTGCGAGCAGCATCAGTTCCTCCAACCCACATCGCTGGACTCGCCGTCGGTGAAGCCCGGTCCCCCCTGCCCGGGCAGATTGACTGCGATGTTGTCCAGAAGCCGGGTGCCACCGAGGCGCCCGGCCACCAGCAGCCGGGCCGGACCAGCGGCGGGGTCGGGCACCAGCCACGGGTCGCGCAACTCGAGATATTCGACGCCGATGGCCGGCACCTCGTCGAGGACAGCGCGGGCCGCGTCCACTGCGGCAGCCGGACCCGTTGAGGCCGCGTACTTTCCGGCCAGCAGCGCCGCGGACAACGCACCGGCCTGTTCGCGCTGTTCGGGATCGAGGTAGCGGTTCCTCGACGACATCGCCAGGCCGTCGGCCTCTCGAACGGTGGGCACCCCGACGATCCTGACATCGATGTTCAGGTCGTCGACCATCTGCCGGATCAGCACCAGTTGCTGATAGTCCTTCTCGCCGAAGAACGCGCGGTCGGGTGCGACGATCTGCAACAGCTTCGCCACCACCGTCAGCATGCCGGCGAAATGCGTTGGCCGGACTGCTCCTTCCAGCTCGGCACCCAGCGGACCGGGATGGATGGTGGTGCGCGGGCCGTCGGGATACATCGATGAGGCGGTCGGGGTGAAAACCACCTCCACGCCCTCGCCGTCGAGCAGCTCGAGGTCGGCGTCGAGCGTGCGCGGGTAGGCATCGAGATCCTCCCCGGCGCCGAACTGCAGGGGATTGACGAAGATCGAGACCACCACCACCGCCCCGGGAACCCGCTTCGCAGCGCGCACCAGGGCAATGTGCCCGTCATGTAGGGCACCCATGGTGGGCACCAGCATCACGCGGCGGCCGGTATGACGCAGCGCCTTACTGATCTCCGACACCGCCTTCGGCGTCGGGTACACGTTGAGTTGGCCGGCGCTGAACTGAGGAGACTTGGTTGTCATCGCCGGCGCCCCCCCGGACTCGACCAGTCGGCAAGCACAGCGAAGACCTCATCGGGAGCGCTGGCGCGCTGGGCGGTCCGCAGTGAATCCGCGCAATATGCCTGGGCCAGTTGGCTGTCGACGCCATCGAGTGCGGCCAGATGGGCGGCCACCGCGGCAGCGTCACCACGGGCCACCGGACCGGTCAAAGCCGCCTGCCCACGTTGGAGGGTGTTCTCCAGCGCGGCCCGGGCCAACGGGCCGATGATCCGCTCAGCCAGCCCACCCGGTGCGTCGCCGGGACGCTCCTGGCCCAGAAGTTCCTGGCCGGTCAGTGCGGCGCGCAGCGCCTCGACCGCGTCGGCGATGAGCGTGACGACGTGATTGCTGCCATGCGCCAGGGCTGCGTGGTAGAGGGTGCGGGCCTCTTCGCGCACGCCGAACGGCTCGCCGCCGATCTCAAGCACCAGCGACTGCGCTATCGCGTAGCCGGTCTCGTCGGCGGCAGTGATCCCGAAACAGGTGTCGCCGAGCCGGGCCAGATCCTCGTCCCCACCGGTGAACGTCATCGCGGGATGGATGGCCAGCGGTGTGCAGCCCTGCGCGGTCAACGGCGCCAGCACGCCAATGCCGTTGGCACCCGATGTGTGCGCCACGATGGTGCCGGGACGCACCGCGCCGGTGGCGGCCAATCCACTGACGATGCCGGACAACTCAGAGTCGGGCACCGTCAGCAGGAGTAGTTCGGCCTGATCGGCGACATCGGGCACCGAGAGCACCGGGGTGTCGGGCAATCGACGTTCGGACAACCGGCGCGATGCGGCCGAGATGGCACTGCAGGCCACCACAACGTGATCGGCCCGTTCAAGGGCTGCACCGATCGCGGTGCCCACCCGCCCGCCGGAGATGACACCCACTTTCAAACGGGCCGGCCGCAAACCGCTGGGGATGGCCACGTCGCCGACCTCGCTGACTTGTTCA
This sequence comes from Mycobacterium sp., assembly GCA_041303735.1. Classification (GTDB taxonomy): domain Bacteria; phylum Actinomycetota; class Actinomycetes; order Mycobacteriales; family Mycobacteriaceae; genus Mycobacterium. The sequence continues at coordinate 3,068 of JBFYOQ010000087.1, read as the reverse complement.
CCAAACGATCCAGTCCCGCGCCGCGGGTACCGGTGGAGTGCAGAGCTGAGTCTAGCCGCGGCGATCAGTCCTCGCGGCGGCGACGGCCACCGCCGCCGACTCGGCCGTTGACCTCCAACCGGGCCATCAGGTCCGCGACCGAATGGCCGCCGGTGGGCTGATCCTGCGGAGTCTGGGTGACCGGTTCGGCGATATCGCCGGGCCGGCCGGGCGGCACCTCGATGGGCGCGCTGCCGTCTTGCGCTTCGCTCCAGTGCCGGCCCCGCGCAACCTGGGCATAGCCGACCGGCTGGGCCGCAGGCGGTACCGGTGCCGGAGGCGCGGGCGGGGGCGGCGATGCAGGCCGCGCGCTATCCGGCGTCCAGTGCCGGCCGCGACGGGTCTCGGTCTCCGGGGGACGCCAGGGCATCGTCGAAGGCTCCGGGCGCCGGTGCGTGGGCCGGTAGGGCTGCTCCACGCGGGGCTGTACCCACCGCGGCGGCGGGGCAGGGGGCCCCGGGGCGACGCGCGGCTCCGGCGCGACGTCGATGTCAGGACCCTGCGCGGCGATGTCGGGAGCTTCCGGAGTCTGGAGGACAACCTCTTCGATGACCTCTTCGGTCACGTCCTCAATGATCTCCTCGACCACCACCCGGGTGGTGACCTCCTCGGTGATCACCTCGGTCACGCGGCTGCTCTCCACCCGGTCGGGCGCCGGTGGCATCGACATGGCGAGCGGGTCGGCAACCCGCTCGAATTCCAGGGCCGGCCGGTCTCCGAGGTCGGTGCCGAGCAGGGCCTCGAGGTTGGCTCGCAGGGAGATCAGCTCCGACCTCAGCGCCGACATCTCATCGGCGGCCTGGGTGCGCAGTTCATAACCGAGCTGGCGGCGCAGATGCGCCTCGACGGACAGCTCGTACTCGCGGCGCGCGGAGATTTCGCGGTCCAGTTGCAGGTCGTACACGAACTTCATGTCCCGGGCGCGGGCCTCGTCGAGCTGGCTCTGGCGCCGATAGGCCACCGAGACGAAGGCGGCCAGCACCGCGGCCCACAGCGACAAGATGACCGCCAGCCGCAGCAGCTCCACACGATTGGTGAACACCAACGTGGAACTGGCCAGGATGGCCAGCACCAGCAACGCCGACAACAGGAGCCAACCCGGCCTGCGGCCGCTGCGCCTGCTCCGAACGCCGCGGGGCGGGACGGTCATGGCCTGACTGTACCGCGTGAACACGCCGTGGCCTGCGCGGCAAGCTGCGGCGATTCGCCCGTTTCCACCGCTGTCCCGCCGCTAGTCCGAGGAGTCTGCGGCGTCCGCATTCGCGTCTGTGGGAGACCTGCAGCAGTGCTGAAGCCACAGCGCCGAGACGACGAGCAGCAACGCGCTGAGCGCCGCGACCGCCACTCCGGGGGTATCGGCGGCGGCCACCCGCAATTCCGTCCGCCGGGGAAGGAGATATGCCAGGACTCCGATCCACCACCCCAGCGCCAGCGCGCCCACCCAGGCCGATGCTTTGGCGACCGCGACGCTGCGCGCCACAGCCAGGGGGTTCAGCCGGCCGCCGCCGACACCGATCTGTCCGTCGCGAATCCGCCGTCGCACCGACAGTCCCCAGGCCGCCTCGGCGGCGGCGACGGCGAACAGGGACAGCCCGGTCCACAGCGTGATCGGCGGGAAGTACCGGTACAGCAACCGGATGAACAGATAGCTCACCACCGCCGCGACGAGTACGCCCGCGGCCAGATCCCGGCTGCGCGTCAGACCCATCACGCCCGCTGACATTTCAGGGTGAGATCGGTTCGGCACACGCCGTCGCGCTCAGCCGGATCGATCTCCTCGAGCAGTTCGGATACCGGCCGGTGGCGCCCGTCGACCAGCAGTTCGGCGGCCGGGTCGAGTGCCAGCCAGGGCATCAGCACGAAGGCCCGCTGGTGCGCCAGCGGGTGCGGCAGAGTGAGTTCAGGATCGTCGGAGACCACCTCACGATCGCCGTCGGCGCACGACACCAGATCGACGTCGAGGGTCCGCGGACCCCATCTCTGATCGCGCACCCGGTCGTTGTCGTTCTCCAGTTCCTGGGCACGACGCAGCCAGCCGTGCGGGTCGAGCGACTCGTCGTCGGCGATGACGACCGCATTGAGGAAGGCCTGCTGCTCGACGCCACCCCACGCGGCAGTCTCGAACACCGGCGACACCGCAACGACCGCCTCGCCCAGGCAAGCGACGACGGCCTGCAACCGGGCCAAGCGGTCGCCCATATTGGAGCCGATAGAGAAAACGACGCGGGTCACCCGTCCACACCGATGATCCGGCCGCCGCGTCCGCCGCGGCGGGAGCGGCGCGCCACCACCGCCACAACGCTGAACGTCAGCGGAATGGGAGCCTGCGGTTTATGCACGACGACCTCGACGGCGTGCACCCGTTGGTCGGTCATCGCGTCCTCGGCGATCTCGGCGGCGACGGTCTCGATGAGATCCCGGGCCGGCCCGGCCACGATATCGGCAGCGCGTTGCGCCAGTACGCCGTAGTCGTAGGTGTCGTTGAGGTCGTCACTGGCCGCGGCGGCCGCGAGGTCGATCCACAGCGTGATGTCGATGATGAAGTCCTGGCCGTCACGCCGTTCGTGCTCGAACACGCCGTGGTTGCCGCGCACGGCCAGGCCACGCAACTCGATTCGGTCAGCCACTGGCAGTCTCCGCCCCGTTCCCCGCCTCATTCCAGGCCCGAAGGACCTTCAGCGCGTCCACGCTGGCACGCACATCATGGACCCGCACGCCCCACGCTCCGTGCTGCGCGGCCAGCGCCGAGATCACCGCGGTGGCGACCTCCCGGCCGTCCGGGGGGCGGGGTGCGGAATCGCGGTCGGACAGCAGCGTTCCCAGGAAGCGCTTGCGGGAAGCCCCCACCAGAACCGGCAGACCGGTGTCGACGAGGATGGGCAGTGCGTGCAGCAGGGCCCAATTGTGTTGGGCGGTCTTGGCGAAACCAAGGCCGGGGTCGATGATCAGATCGCACTCATCGACGCCGGCCTCCACCGCGGCGCCCACGCACGCGAGCAGTTCACTGCGAACCTCTGCGACGACATCCC
>JBFYOQ010000086.1:0-9254 GCA_041303735.1 Mycobacterium sp. | reverse complement strand
GATTCACCACGGCCAGCAAGCCGGCGGTTCTGCGACCGGCCCCGGACGATGGCGGGCCCAGCGGCCCCGGCCCCTTCGCCGCCATGCACACCGAATATGTCTACTTGCTGATGCCGGTACGGCTGCCGGGCTGACCGGCGCACATTGAATCCCGAGGAAGGCGCGCACATGCAACTTGGTCTGGTGGGCCTGGGCAAAATGGGATTCAACATGCGTGAACGGCTGCGCGAGGCCGGTCACGAGGTGATCGGTTACGACCCCCGCCCGGATGTCTCAGACGTCGCCACACTGGCTGATCTGGCCGGGGCGCTCGCCACGCCGCGAGCGGTGTGGGTGATGGTGCCTTCCGGGCCGATCACCAATGAAACGATCGTTGCGCTCGCCGAGGTCCTCGAGCCGGGAGACCTCGTCATCGATGGGGGTAACTCCCGCTATACCGAAGACGCCCCGCACGCCGAACTCCTCGGTAAGAGAGGGATCGGCTTCGTCGACGCAGGGGTGTCGGGCGGGATCTGGGGACTTACCGAAGGTTATGGGCTGATGGTCGGTGGCAGCACGGAGGACATCACGCGGCTGATGCCCATCTTCGATGCGCTGCGGCCGACCGGCGATCCCGCCGATGGATTCGTACACGCGGGACCGGTAGGCGCCGGGCACTACGCCAAGATGGTCCACAACGGCATTGAGTACGGGCTGATGATGGCCTATGCCGAAGGCTATGAGTTACTGGCCGCCGAACCCCTCATCACCGACACCCAGGCCGTCATCCAGGCCTGGACCAACGGCACCGTTGTGCGCTCCTGGCTGCAGCAGCTTCTCGCCAAAGCACTCAAGGAAGACCCCGGCTTCGTCGATATCTCCGACTACACGGAGGACTCCGGCGAGGGCCGGTGGACGGTGGAGGAGGCGATACACCATCGGGTGCCGACACCGGTGATCGCAGCATCGCTGTTCGCGCGTTTCGCATCCCGACAAGAGCAGTCGCCGACCATGAAAGCGGTGTCCGCCCTGCGCAACCAATTCGGCGGCCATGCCGTCAAACGCATCCCGCTCTCCGGCTGAACACCAAAGCACCATGTATGTCCGCCACCTGGGATTGCGGGACTTCCGGTCCTGGGCCGATGTCGATGTGGAGCTGAGTCCCGGCCGGACCGTCTTCGTCGGATCGAACGGCAACGGAAAGACGAACCTCATCGAGGCACTCTGGTACTGCGCCACCCTCGGATCTCATCGCGTAGGCACCGATGCACCGCTGATTCGCGCCGGCGCCGAACGCGCCGTCATTTCCACCATCGTGGTCAACGACGGCCGGGAACTGGCCGTCGACATCGAGATCACGGCGGGGCGGGCCAACAAGGGCCGGCTGAACCGCTCACCGGTACGCAGCACGCGCGAGGTGCTCGGTGCCGTGCGGGCGGTGTTGTTCGCCCCGGAGGATCTCGCTTTGGTCCGGGGCGACCCCGGTGACCGCCGCCGCTACCTCGATGAATTGGCCACCGTGCGGCGACCGGCCGTCGCCGGCATACGAGCGGACTACGACAAGGTCCTCAAGCAGCGAACCGCGCTGCTCAAGTCCGCCTCCGGCTCTCGGTTGCGCTCCGACCCCGCCGCGTTGGAGACCCTCGATGTGTGGGACGGCCACCTGGCCGAGCACGGTGCGCTACTGATGGCGGCCCGGCTCGATCTGGTCAACCAACTGGCCCCTGAAGTGGAGAAGGCCTACCAGTTACTGGCCCCGTCATCTCGCCCGGCGGCGATCGGCTACCGGAGCACGATCGACCTGGCCGACCAGCAGACAGGGGGCGACGTGGAGTTCCTGCAGGCCGCCCTGCTGCAAGCCTGTGCGCACCGGCGGGCCGCCGAGCTGGATCGCGGGGTGTGCCTGGTCGGTCCGCACCGCGACGATCTCGAGTTACGGCTGGGGGACCAGCCGGCCAAGGGGTTCGCCAGCCACGGCGAGTCATGGTCGATGGCACTGGCGCTGCGGCTCGCCGCCTATGAACTGCTGCGCACCGAGGGCAGCGAGCCGATCCTGATCCTCGATGACGTCTTCGCCGAATTGGACACCTCCCGGCGGCGCGCCCTTGCCGCCGTCGCGACAGCCGCCGAGCAGGTGCTCATCACCGCAGCGGTGGACGAGGACATCCCGTCCGACTGGGATGCCACCCGCATCGCAGTGACCATGACCGACGGCGAGAGCGGCAGACAGTCGGGGGTCCAGCTGTGACGGGCCCCGAAGAGCCCGACGAGGGCCCGCCCGAGCACCTGAACGCGGTAGCCGGCATGGACCTTGTCCGGCGCGCCCTGGAGGAGGCCCGGGCTGTGGCCCGCGATCAGGGCAAAGAGGTCGGCAAGGGGCGCCGGTCCCCCGCCGCCAAACGGGCGGCGCCGCGGGGCAGCCGGCGCAGATGGTCCGGGCCCGCCCCCGATGCCCGTGACCCACAGCCGCTCGGCCGGGCTGCCGGCGAGCTGGCCAAAACCCGCGGCTGGTCCCCCAGGGTGGCGGAGGGATCGGTGTTCGCCCGGTGGGGCGAGATCGCCGGTGACCAGATCGCCGCTCACGCGACCCCGACGGCGTTGCGTGACGGTGTGCTGCACGTCTCGGCGGAGTCCACCGCGTGGGCCACCCAGCTGAGGATGGTGCAGAAACAACTACTCGCCACGATCGCCGCCGCGGTCGGGGACAAGGTGGTGACCTCCCTGCGGATCACCGGACCGACAGCCCCGTCCTGGCGGAAGGGACCGCGCCACGTCTCCGGCCGCGGGCCCCGCGATACCTACGGTTAGCACCCCGTTATCACAGTGGCCTCACAGCCACCAGAACGCCGGCCACGGGCGTGTCCGCCGTCAAGTGGCATCCACATTCGAGATATCGCCCGCACGGCTCAAATAGGTGTGCAGAAACGCTGCCGCAGAATCGGTCCTGTCCCCCCTTCCCGGTAGACTGCAGGTACGACGTTTACGCGGCCCTGGCCGTGTGCCTGCGAATTCAAGGAGACCTTCCCGCCCGTGGCTGCCCCGAAGAAGAAAAAAGACGACGGTTACGGCGCGGATTCCATCAAGATCCTCGAGGGTCTCGAGGCGGTTCGTAAACGGCCCGGCATGTATATCGGTTCGACCGGTGAGCGGGGTCTGCATCACCTCATCTGGGAGGTCGTTGACAACGCCGTCGATGAGGCGATGGCCGGCTACGCCTCTCAGGTCGATGTTCGGCTCCTTGATGACGGCGGCGTCGAGGTGCGCGACGACGGCCGCGGCATCCCGGTCGCGATGCACGACTCCGGCATACCGACCGTGGATGTGGTGATGACCGTCCTGCACGCGGGCGGCAAGTTCGAATCGGACGCCTACCAGGTCTCCGGCGGACTGCACGGTGTGGGCGTTTCAGTGGTCAACGCCCTGTCGACGCGAATCGAGGTGGATATCTGCCGGGATGGCCACGAATGGTTCCAGACCTACGACCACTCGGTGCCCGGCAACCTCAAACAGGGTGAGACCACCAAGAAGACCGGAACCACGCTGCGATTCTGGGCCGACCCGGCGGTCTTCGAGACCACCCACTACGACTTCGAGACGGTCGCCCGCCGGCTGCAGGAGATGGCGTTCCTCAACAAGGGCCTGACCATCAACCTCACCGACGAACGGGTGACACCGGAAGAGGTCGTCGACGAGGTCGTCAGCGACATCGCGGCTGCGCCGAAGTCGGCCGAGGAGATCGCCGCCGAGCAGGCCGCACCCCGGCAGAAGGTCAAGAACCGCACGTTCTGCTATCCCGGCGGTCTGGTTGATTTCGTCAAGCACATCAATCGCACCAAGTCCCCCATCCATTCCAGCGTCGTCGACTTCTCCGGCAAGGGTGAGGGCCACGAGGTCGAGGTCGCGATGCAGTGGAACGCCGGCTATTCCGAGTCGGTGCACACCTTCGCCAACACCATCAACACCCATGAGGGCGGTACCCACGAGGAGGGCTTCCGCGCAGCGCTTACCTCGGTGGTGAACAAGTACGCCAAGGACAAGAAGATCCTCAAGGAGAAGGACACCAACCTCACCGGTGATGACATCCGCGAGGGTCTGGCCGCGGTCATCTCGGTCAAGGTCGGCGAACCGCAGTTCGAGGGGCAGACCAAGACCAAGCTCGGCAACACTGAGGTCAAGTCCTTCGTGCAGAAGATCTGCAACGAGCAGCTCAACCACTGGTTCGAGTCGAACCCGGCGGACGCCAAAATCGTTGTGAACAAGGCGGTCTCATCGGCTCAGGCGCGGATGGCGGCGCGCAAGGCCCGCGAGCTGGTGCGCCGCAAGAGTGCCACCGACATCGGTGGGCTTCCCGGCAAGCTGGCCGACTGCCGTTCCACCGACCCGAAGCTGTCGGAACTGTATGTGGTGGAGGGTGACTCGGCAGGCGGCTCCGCCAAGAGCGGCCGGGACTCGATGTTCCAGGCGATCCTGCCGTTGCGCGGGAAGATCATCAACGTCGAGAAGGCCCGCATCGACCGGGTGCTGAAGAACACCGAAGTCCAGGCGATCATCACCGCGCTGGGCACCGGCATCCACGACGAGTTCGACATTACGAAGCTGCGGTACCACAAGGTGGTGCTGATGGCCGACGCCGATATCGACGGCCAGCACATCACCACGCTGCTGCTGACTCTGCTGTTCCGGTTCATGCGGCCGCTGATCGAGAGCGGTCACGTCTACCTCGCCCAGCCGCCGCTCTACAAACTCAAGTGGCAGCGCAGCGAGCACGAATTCGTCTACACCGACCGCGAGCGCGACGCCGTACTGGAGGCGGGGCTGAAGGCGGGCAAGAAAATCAACAAGGATGACGGCATCCAGCGTTACAAGGGCCTCGGCGAGATGGACGCCAAGGAGTTGTGGGAGACCACCATGGACCCTGCCGCCCGGCTGCTTCGCCAGATCACCCTCGATGACGCCGCCGCCGCCGACGAGTTGTTCTCGATCCTGATGGGCGAGGACGTCGAAGCCCGCCGCAGCTTCATCACCCGCAACGCCAAAGACGTTCGTTTCCTTGACGTTTAGTACCAACCACCGCACTTAAGATCCGGCACGCTCGCTACAAGAGGACCAGATGACTGACACCACGTTGCCGCCCGACGGACCTCCCGCAGACCGGGTCGAGCCGGTCGACATCCAGCAGGAGATGCAGAACAGCTACATCGACTATGCGATGAGCGTGATCGTCGGCCGTGCGCTGCCCGAGGTGCGCGACGGCCTCAAGCCGGTACACCGCCGAGTGCTCTATGCGATGTACGACTCCGGGTTCCGGCCGGACCGCAGCCACGCCAAGTCGGCGCGTTCGGTCGCCGAGACGATGGGTAATTACCACCCGCACGGCGACTCCTCGATCTACGACACCCTGGTCCGGATGGCCCAGCCGTGGTCGCTGCGCTACCCGTTGGTCGACGGGCAGGGCAACTTCGGATCGCCCGGCAACGACCCACCGGCCGCGATGAGGTACTGCGTCACCGGTGATGCGCTGGTGCGACTGCCACTGGGGCAGACGGTCCGAATTGCGGACGTGGTGCCGGCCAAGCCGAACAGCGATTCCGCTATCGACCTGAAAGTCCTTGATCGAAGCGGGAATCCCGTAACCGCGGACCGGCTTTTCCACTCCGGTGAGCATCAGACCTACACCGTGACCACCACGGAGGGATTTGCGGTTACCGGGACCGCGAACCACCCGTTGCTCTGTCTCGTTGATCTGTTCGGCGTGCCGACACTGCTATGGAAACTTCTTGAGGAGATCACACCGGGAGATCGTGTCGTTCTGCAACGCACGCAACCCACCGAACTCGGTTGTGCCGATTGGGAAGACACCCTGACCGGGCTGCTCCTCGGGGCGTTCATCAGCGAGGGATTCGTCTCGGATAACAGAGCCGGCTTCAACAACCTCGACCGGGATTTCTTTGCGGCCGTCCTGAGCGCCTACGACGCCGTCGTTGGCGGCCCGCGCTATGTCTCGGAGCGGATCATCGCCTCCGGATCCCGGCTGCTCGAGCTCGATATCCACAACCTCGATGCCATCGCCTCAAGTCCGCTGGCCGAGTTGACCGGGGTGCGCTCGGCAGACAAGTACATCCCGGACAGCGTGTGGTGCTCGCCCGCTGCGGTGAAGCGGGCGTTCCTGGGGGCGCTTTTCGAAGGCGACGGGTCCTGTTCGGCCCTCCCCCGCAACACCATCCAGGTGTCCTACTCGACATGCAGCGCCCGGTTGGCGACGGATGTCCAGCAGATGCTGCTGGAATTCGGAGTCGTAGCCCGCCGGTACCGGCACGCGACCGGTGAATACAAAGTTGTCATCAGCAACCGGGCCGAGGCGGAACTCTTCGCCACGCAGATCGGCTTCGGCGGGGCGAAGCAGCAGAAGCTGACCCGCCTGCTGGCGGATTTGCCGGCCCGCGCTGCCGGGGCCGATAGGGATCGAGTTCCTGGCCTGGCCGCGTTCATCCGCGGCCACTGCGGAAGCCGGTGGGCCGACAAGGAGTGGTTGCGCAAGCACAACATCGACGGAATCCACCGCTGGCGACGCGATGGCGAGGAGATTCTGAGTCGCATCGCCGACCCCGATGTTCGTGCCGTTGCCGCCGAACTCACCGATGGCCGGTTCTACTTCGGTACGGTGGCCGCCGTTACTGACGCCGGGATCCAGCCCGTGTACAGCCTGCGGGTGGACACCGAGGATCACTCCTTCATCACAAACGGATTCGTCAGCCACAACACAGAGGCTCGCCTCACCCCGCTGGCCATGGATATGCTGCGCGAAATCGACGAGGAGACAGTCGGTTTCATCCCCAACTATGACGGCCGGGTTCAGGAGCCCACCGTTCTGCCGAGTCGGTTCCCCAACCTGCTCGCCAACGGGTCCGGCGGTATCGCCGTCGGCATGGCCACCAACATCCCGCCGCATAACCTGCGCGAGTTGGCAGAAGCGGTCTACTGGTGCCTGGAGAACTACGAGGCCGACGAGGAAACCACGTTGGCGGCGATGATCGAGCGCATCAAGGGGCCAGACTTTCCGACCTCCGGCCTGATCGTCGGCACCTCCGGTGTCATCGACGCCTACACGACCGGCCGTGGCTCGGTCCGCATGCGTGGCGTCGTGGAGATCGAAGAAGACTCCCGCGGGCGTACCGGCATTGTCATCACCGAGTTGCCGTACCAGGTCAACCACGACAACTTCATCACCTCGATCGCCGACCAGGTGCGCGACGGGAAGCTTGCCGGCATCTCCAATATCGAGGACCAGTCCAGCGACCGGGTGGGCCTGCGCATCGTCGTGGAGATCAAACGCGACGCCGTGGCGAAGGTGGTGCTGAACAACCTTTACAAGCACACCCAGCTGCAGACGAGCTTCGGCGCCAACATGCTCTCGATCGTCGATGGTGTGCCGCGCACTCTGCGGCTGGACCAGATGATCCGCTACTACGTGGAGCATCAACTCGACGTGATCGTGCGGCGGACCACCTACCGGCTCCGCAAGGCCAACGAACGGGCCCACATCCTGCGTGGCTTGGTCAAGGCGCTCGACGCTCTTGACGAAGTGATCGCACTCATCCGCCGGTCCGACACCGTCGACACCGCCCGGCAGGGCCTTATCGACCTGCTCGACGTCGACGACATCCAGGCCCAGGCCATCCTCGATATGCAGCTGCGCCGGCTGGCTGCCCTGGAACGTCAGAAGATCGTCGACCAACTGGCCGAGATCGAGACCGAGATCGCCGACCTCGAGGACATCCTGGCCAAGCCGGAGCGTCAGCGCACCATCGTTCGCGACGAGCTCGCCGAGATCGTCGAGAAGCACGGCGACGACCGGCGCACCCGGATCGTGGGCGCCGAGGGCGAGGTGTCCGATGAGGACCTCATCGCCCGCGAGGAGGTCGTCGTCACGATCACCGAGACCGGTTACGCCAAACGCACCAAGACCGACCTGTACCGCAGCCAGAAGCGAGGCGGCAAGGGTGTGCAGGGCGCCGCTCTCAAGCAGGACGACATCGTGCGGCACTTCTTCGTCTGTTCCACCCACGACTGGATCCTGTTCTTCACCACACAGGGCCGGGTGTACCGGGCCAAGGCCTACGACCTCCCCGAGGCACTACGGGCGGCACGCGGTCAGCACGTCGCCAACCTGCTGGCCTTCCAGCCCGACGAGCGCATCGCGCAGGTCATTCAGATCAAGAGTTATGAGGACGCGCCGTACCTGGTGCTGGCGACCCGCAATGGACTCGTGAAGAAAACGAAGCTCACCGACTTCGACTCCAACCGGTCCGGCGGCATCGTGGCGGTCAACCTGCGCGATGGCGACGAACTGGTCGGGGCCGTGCTGTGCTCGGCCGACGATGATCTGCTGCTGGTGTCGGCGAAGGGCCAGTCGATCCGGTTCGCCGCCACAGATGAGGCACTGCGGCCGATGGGCCGGGCCACCTCCGGTGTACAGGGCATGCGGTTCAACACCGATGACGAACTGTTGTCGCTCAACGTCGTCCGCGAAGGCACCTACCTGCTGGTGGCCACCTCCGGCGGCTACTCCAAGCGGACGGCGATCGACGAATACACCGCCCAGGGTCGGGGCGGGAAGGGCATCCTGACCATCCAGTACGACCCGCGCCGTGGCAGTCTGGTGGGCGCCGTGGTGGTCGACGAGGACACCGAGCTTTACGCGATCACCTCCGGGGGCGGAGTGATCCGCACCAAGGCACGTCAGGTTCGCAAGGCCGGACGCCAGACAAAGGGCGTTCGCTTGATGAACCTGGGCGGGGAAGACACACTGTTAGCCATTGCCCGCAACCCGGAGGGCGACTCGGAGGAAGCGGACACCGAGGCAGACGGATAAGGCCACGGGTCAGGAGCTAAGGAGTGGTGGTGAGCTCACCGAACGAGCCGGGCCAGCCCGGATGGGGCGATCGCCCGGCCGGCGCGGATGGCTCGACCGACGTCCCGCCGTGGCCCAGTGGCGGCACCGACGTCCCGCCGTGGCAGAGCGGCGCCCGTCGTACCGATGGCGCCCCGGCACACGCGGCCGCTGAGCAGCCGGCGCGTTCCGGTATCGCCGCCGCTGCGCCGGCGGGAGACCCCCGGGCCAGCCGCTATGTCACCGGCGTCGCGGCTCCGGACCTGTCGTCGTTCGGCTCGGTGCCCCAGCGGCCCGATCCCGAACCGCCGGCCCCGGAACGGCTGGAGACGCGGACCGAGCGCATCGAACGCGCCGAAGTCGTTCCCGTGGAGCCCTATCCCAG
>JBFYOQ010000085.1:0-4243 GCA_041303735.1 Mycobacterium sp. | reverse complement strand
GCGCCCCCCGGTCAACTCGATGCCGCGACGGTGCGCAGTGTGTGGTCGACCGTCCGGGAGAAGGTCCGCGACCGCAGCAAGCCGCTCTACGCCATGCTGGATGCAGCGATCGTGCGCGCGGTCGAGGGCAACACCCTGGTGCTGGCGCACCCTGCGCCGACCTTGGCCAAGCGGCTGGTGGAACAGCACAACGCCGACGTGATCCGCGATGCACTCAAAGACGCGCTCGGGGTCGATTGGCAACTGCGCTGCGAAGTCGGTGTCGGGGAGCCGGCGCCGGCGCCGGTCGTAGAACCCCAAGCTGAGCAACCCGACCCGCAGCGCTCCGAAGAGGACGAGCTGATCGCCGAGGCCGGCCGCGATGACGAGGATCCCGCGCCACGTCGCGACCCCGACGAGGCGGCGCTGGAACTTCTCCAGACCGAGCTGGGCGCCCGACCGATCGACAGCTGACAACCTCGGCCGCTCCCGGGGCATCCACCATGGGCGCATGACTACGCTGAAGCGCACCCTCAGCCCAATGCCAGCGCGCGGCTGCGGCCGGAACCGAGGAGCAGTGATGGGACAGGTCAGCGCATCGAGCACGATTCTGATCTACGCCGCCCCGGCCACGGCACTCGACGCGATCGCCGACTACCGCACCATGCGCCCGAGAATCCTGTCGCCGCACTACAGCGACTATGCGGTGCTGCAGGGCGGTCAGGGCCGCGGCACGGTCGCCGCATGGAAGCTGCAGGCCACCAAGTCCCGGGTCCGAGAGGTCAGGGCCGACATCGACGTGGCGGGCCACACCGTCATGGAGAAGGATGCCAATTCATCGCTGATGACGAACTGGACCGTCGCCCCGGCCGGGACGGGATGCTCGGTCACCGTGAAGACCACCTGGAGCGGCGCCGGTGGGATCAAGGGTGTCTTCGAGGGGATATTCGCACCGCTGGGCCTGCGGCGCATCCAGGGTGATGTGCTGGCCAACCTCAAGAAAGAGCTCGAGAGCGCCGCAGCGGATAGGCGCTAGGTGGTTCGGGGCGGCTGGGTCAGCAGGAATGCCACCACTCCTCTGGCCACGGCGTCGGCGTACTTCTGCCGGCCCTCCTCGGACTCCATCAGCGTCGAGTCCACCGGGTTCTTCATATTGCCCAGCTCGACCAGAATCGACGGGTACTGAGCCAGGTTGAGGCCGGCGATGTCGGCGCGTGGGTTGAGCCCGTTGGAGCCGATATAGGTCGCCGGTGGGATACCGGACCCGGCGAGTGCCTCCCGCATGGTGCGAGCGAACTGCACCGAGGGCCCGGCCTGCGCCTGGTTCAGCGGCGGGTTGGAATACAGGATGTGGAAGCCACGCCCGGTCGCCGGCCCGCCGTCGGCGTGGATGGAGACCACGGCGTTGGGCTGTAGCGAGTTGGCCATCGCCGCGCGTTCGTCCACGCACGGACCCAACTGGTCGTCGTTGCCCCGCGACATCGCCGTGCGCACGCCGAGTCCGTGCAGGGCCTGCCTGATCCGCAGGGTGGTGTCCCAGGTGAAGGTGTGTTCGGGGTAGCCGCTCTCGCTGTTGGTGCCGCTGGCCTGGCAGTCCTTGGTGCCGCCGCGGCCGTTGGATACCTGGCGGGTGATCGAGCCGTCGTTGGCCCCGTTGTGGCCGGGGTCGAGGAACACGATCATCCCGGCGACACTGCCCGGCGCCGCCTGGGTTGCCGGGGCGGTTAACGTCGATGCGGCCAGCAACAGACCGGTGGCGGCGATGGCCCCGACACGCACGGGAGCGAACTTCTGCACGGGCGTCACCGTAAACCGCAGCCGACTAGGCTGGAAAGTCACCGACCGCCTGAAACCCCAGGCTGCAACGAAGTCGAGACCACAACGCAAGGAGTCCGTCATGCAACCCGGAATTCCACCCGGAAACCCCGGCAACATCGGGCCGTTCGGCCAGCCGGTGCCGCCGCAGGGTCTCCAGGGCCTGCAGGACCTCCAGGCCGCCCTGGTGGCGGCCCAGCAGATGCAGCAGCAGCTTGTCGAGGCTCAGAAACAAATCGCACAGACCCAGGTCCAGGGCCAAGCCGGCGGTGGGCTGGTCGAAGCGACCCTCAACGGCCAGGGTCAGGTCGTCTCGATCCGGATCGACCCGCAGGTCGTCGACCCCGACGATGTGGAAACGCTGCAGGATCTGCTCGTCGTCGCACTCGGTGACGCCGCCGAGAAATTACGGGAAGCCGCCAAGGAGATCCTGGCGCCGGTGGCCGCCAAGGCGGGCCGACCGCTTCCGGAGTCGTGAGGTGTTTGAAGGTCCCGTCCAGGACTTGATCGACGAACTGGGCAAGCTGCCCGGCATCGGTCCCAAAAGCGCGCAACGGATCGCCTTCCACCTACTCTCGGTCGAACCGCCGGACATCGACCGACTCACCGCCGCGCTGGGGCGGGTGCGCGATGGTGTGCAGTTCTGCGAGGTGTGCGGCAATGTCTCGGAATCCGAGCGATGCCGGATCTGCAGCGACTCGCGCCGCGACGGCTCCCAGGTGTGCGTGGTGGAGGAACCCAAGGACGTGCAGGCCGTCGAGCGCACCCGGGAGTTCCGCGGCCGCTACCACGTTCTCGGTGGCGCACTGGATCCGCTGTCCGGTGTGGGGCCCGATCAACTGCGAATCCGCCAGTTGCTCAACAGGATCGGCGAACGGGTCGACGGAGTCGAGATCACCGAGGTGATCATCGCGACCGACCCCAACACCGAGGGCGAGGCCACCGCCACCTACCTGGTCCGCATCCTGCGGGATATACCGGGGTTGGTCATCAGCCGCATCGCTTCCGGTCTGCCGATGGGCGGTGACCTCGAGTTCGCCGATGAGCTGACACTGGGCCGGGCGCTCTCCGGCCGCCGTGCGATGGTCTAGGACCGGCGTTCTTCAATCACTGACGGCTGCGTCAATTCCAGCGGTACGCTTCGCCGTATTCAGCGGCAGGGGTCGGCGATGTTGCAACGAGCGGCCAGTGCCGAGTGTGCCGCGGTACGCACCTGGCTCCGGGCCGGTCTGGTTGCCGCCGCACTGGGTGCGGCGGCGCTCCTCGGCGGTCACGGGGTGGCGGCAGCCGAGCGCTCCGATCCCTCCGGCCCGGACAGCGGAACGCTTCGCGCCGGACCTGCGAAACCCACCGCCACCGCGCGGGCGTGGCGTGCGGAGCGCGCTGTGCCCCGATCCATCGGGTCACAGCGCACACCGCGGCTGCCGGAGGTCCGCGCAGCGTTAGCAACGCCCGCCTCTCGAATCACTGCTCCGCCGAAACCAGCCTTCCCACCCGGGCCGATTCAGTCCGCCGTCCTGGGGATGCAGGCCTTTATCTACGGCTACCCGCTGTTGGAGTTTGAGAACTTCCGATCGCAGGCACCGGCTCTCAACACCCTGTGGTCGCTGCGCGGATTCGCCGAGCCTTCCGTGATGCCGATCTTCCGTCCGAATACCGACACGCTGTACTCCAGGGCGGCGCTCGACCTCAGCGGCGGACCGGTCGTGTTGTCTGTCCCCGACATGGGCGACCGGTACTTCAGCTTTCAGTTGAACGATCCCTATACGAACGTCGTCGATTACCTCGGCACGCGCGCAACCGGTTCGGGACCCGGTACCTACGCCATCTCCTGGTCCGGCGGACCGGCGGTGGCGGTGGAGGGCGCGACGACGGTCACGGTGCCGTTCCGCAACATGATGCTGCTCGGCCGAACCCTGGCCGGCGATGTGACCGATCAACAACTCGCCGTCGCGTTGATGAGCGACTACCGGCTGACCGCCACCGGGGTCACCGGTAGCCCGCCGGCCGCCGTCTCCGCTCCGGCCGGCCTGGCCGCGCTTGACGCGATGAGTGCGGCGATGGAGATCAATCCGCCGCCCACCGCCGATAGCGCACAACTGCAGGCAATCGCGCGGATCGGTGTCGGCCCGGGACTGCGTATCGCCGATGCGGGCCTGGCGCCGCTGTCGAAAGCCGCTGCAGATTTCGGTGCGCGGCTCGCAGCGGTCCTGCTGCCCCTGCTGAGCAGCCTGAACCAGTACTCCACAGCAGTGCTGAACCGCGGCTGGGCCGCCCCACCCGCCGCGATCGGTGATTACGGCACCGACTATCAACTGCGAGCCGGGGTGTTCTACGTCGGTCCATGGGCCAATACCGTTGACGAGGCGATGTATTCGGCAGGTCTACTCGACCAGAACCTCCAGGCGCTGACCGGGAGCAACACCTATCTGCTGCGTTTCGCCCCGGG
>JBFYOQ010000084.1:0-3199 GCA_041303735.1 Mycobacterium sp. | reverse complement strand
CGCGCGGACCGCGCGGCATAACGAACTCGAAGTAAGGGAATTCAACTGTGGCAATCGAGATGTTCTACGACGACGACGCCGACCTGTCGATCATTGCGGGCCGCAAGGTCGGTGTGATCGGTTACGGCAGCCAGGGCCACGCGCACTCGCTGAGCCTGCGCGACTCCGGGGCGCAGGTGAAGGTGGGCCTCAAGGAGGGCTCGAAGTCCCGCGCCAAGGTGCAGGAGCAGGGTCTGGAGGTCGACACCCCGGCCGAGGTCGCCAAGTGGGCCGACGTGATCATGCTGCTGGCGCCCGACACCGCGCAGGCCGAGATCTTCACACACGACATTGAGCCCAATCTCAAGGCGGGCGACGCGCTGTTCTTCGGCCACGGCCTCAACATCCACTTCGGTCTGATCAAGCCGCCGGCCAACGTCACCATCGGCATGGTGGCACCCAAGGGCCCGGGGCATCTGGTGCGCCGACAATTCGTCGACGGCAAGGGCGTGCCGTGTCTGGTGGCCATCGAGCAGGACCCGACCGGAGACGGCCTGGCGCTGGCACTGTCGTACGCCAAGGGCATCGGTGGCACCCGCGCCGGTGTCATCAGGACCACGTTCAAGGACGAGACCGAGACCGACCTGTTCGGTGAGCAGGCCGTGCTGTGCGGCGGTACCGAGGAATTGGTGAAGACCGGTTTCGAGGTCATGGTGGAAGCCGGCTACGCGCCGGAACTCGCCTACTTCGAGGTGTTGCACGAACTCAAGCTCATCGTCGACCTGATGTACGAGGGCGGCATCGCCCGGATGAACTACTCGGTGTCCGACACCGCCGAGTTCGGCGGCTACCTGTCCGGCCCGCGCGTCATCGACGCCGGCACCAAGGATCGGATGCGCCAGATCCTCGCCGAGATCCAGGACGGCACCTTCGTCAAGCGACTGGTCGCCAATATGGAGGGCGGCAATAAGGAGCTCGAGGCACTGCGGAAGCGCAATGCCGAGCACCCGATCGAGGTCACCGGCAAGAAGCTGCGCGACCTGATGAGCTGGGTGGACCGGCCGCTGACCGACACGGCGTAGCCGCTGGCGAGTCGCCCAGCCGCCCTCCGACCGTTCGCCCTTTTTTCGACACGACTGTCCACCTGCCTGGACGGACTGCAGTAACGTCCCCGCTGACCACCCGTGGGGGGTGATCACCATCCGTTCGAGGAGTTTCCGTGTCGAATGCCGATGTCACCATGTCAACTTCACGGTCCGGCGGCGCTCGCTATGTTGGCCGTGTCGGCGCATTGGCCGTGGCACTGGGTATCGGGTCGATGTTCGGGGCGCTGCCATTGGCCTCCGCCGACACCGAGGGCGGTGCGGCGGGATCCGCCGCATCGGCAGACGCTTCGGATTCCTCGCCTTCCTCGGCCGGGTCGACACGGTCGAGTGGGCGGGTTTCTGAGCGGACCCGCGACGGCGGTTCCCCGGAAGAGGGTCCACGGGGCCGCGGCGACCGCGCCTCCGGTGCCACAGCCGGCCGTGTCGGCTCCGGTTTGTCGGATTCCGGTGACGCGCGGTCTGCAGTTGTGGTGGATCCGAGTAGAAGCGATTCGTCCGCTCGACGTTCGGAGGGCACCCCTGATCCGGTGCTCTCTGTCGAGCCCGATGCGCTGGAGTTGAGCGCACTCACTGGCGGTCCGGAGGCCTCCGTCTCGGCTGCCGTGGAGCCGGTGATAGCCGGCGTACCGCAGCCCGCGGCGGCGAATGCGGCGGTTGCGGCAGCCGCTGCAGTCAGTGATGTGGGCCCAGACGTGGGGTCTCGGCCGACTTCCGATGATCCGAACCTGCCGGGTGCGGCTCCGCTGCTGTGGGCGGCGCTGGCATTCGCGCGCCGGGATGCGGAGGGCTCGTCGCCGACGGCTCGTCCGGCGGCCGACAGCAACAGTGGTCAGCTGCTGGACCCGGAGGCATTCACTGTGGTGTCGCTGACCCCGCAGTTGGCCGCGGCGGCCACGTCGAATCCGATCGCCGACTTCATCCGGATCTTCGTCGGGGATGGCACTCCGACCAATCCCGATGCGGGCTGGCTGATCGGCAACGGCTACAGCTGGACCGCGCAGACCTGCGATCAGGGCGCCCCATGCACCGGTGGACGCGCCGGGCTGCTGTACGGCAGCGGCGGTAGCGGCTTCAATGGCGGCAATGGCGGAAACGCCGGGCTGATCGGCCGCGGTGGCGCCGGCGGATCCGGTCTGCCCGGTCAGGACGGCGGCGCCGGCGGCCGTGGTGGCCTGCTGCTGGGCAGCGGCGGTGTCGGTGGAGCCGGCGGGGTGGGTGTGCTGCTCGGCGACGCCGGTGACGGCGGCAACGGCGGACGAACCGGATTGCTCTCGTTGTGGGGCAGCGGCGGTAACGGCGGCGCCGGAGGAGATGCGGCGACGGGCAACAGCGGGTCTGGCGGCCGCGGTGGCAGCGCCGGACTGCTCGCCCTGAACAGCGGAGGCGGCGGAGGCGGCACCGGCGGCTCCGGTATCACCGGCGGCAACGGCGGTGCGGGTGGCTCCGGCGGTCTGGTGTTCGGCAGCGGAGCCGACGGAGGATCCGGTGGGCAAGGAATCGTCAGCGGCGGCGACGGCGGATCAGGCGGCGACACAGGCCTTTTCGGGCTCTGGCATATCTTCTTCACGCCAGGTGCGGGCGGCGCCGGCGGCCAAGGCGGTGCGCAAGGCGGCGACGGTGGGGCTGGCGGTGACGTGGGTCGGCTCTCGGTATGGGGACGCGGTGGTGCCGGCGGCATGGGTGGTGACGGCGGCGACGGCGGCGACGGCGGCCAAGGCGGCCGCGGTGGTCTGCTCGTGGGTGCCGGCGGCCAAGGCGGCCGCGGCGGCGACGGTCTTGCGACCACCGGAGTCGGCGGAAACGGCGGCAACGGTGGCCGCCTCGGCTGGCTGTCGCTCATCGCGAGCGGCGGGGCCGGTGGTGCCGGCGGCGACGGGGTCCGGGCCGGCGGGCTCGGGGGATTCGGCACCAGCGGCGCCGCCCTGCTCGGCAACGGCGGAGCCGGTGGTGGCGGCGGCGACGGCGGGGCAGGTGGCAACGCAGGCAATGGTGGTAGCACCGGTGTGCTGTCGATCCTCGGCGGCGGCGGTGCCGGTGGCAGCGGCGGTACCGGGTCAGCCGGGAACAGCGGCGGCAACGGCGGCAACGGTGGTGACGGCAGCTGGATCTTCGGC
>JBFYOQ010000083.1:0-11245 GCA_041303735.1 Mycobacterium sp. | reverse complement strand
ACATGAACGGCAGGACAGATCCGCCGCACCGGCTAGCGTCGGCACCATGACGACGACACGGCCGGTCGCGGTGGTGACCGGAGCGAGCCGCGGAGCCGGCCGGGGGATCGCCCGTGCCCTCGGTGCGGCGGGGTGGCGGGTGTACCTGACCGGCCGCAGCATCGGTGACGACGACGCGCAGGCGCTCACCGCGATGGGTGGGGAGGGCATCGCGGCGCCGCTGGATCACCGCGATGACGCGGCGGTGGCGCGGTTGTTCGCCCGCATCGCCGACGACGACGGGGAGTTGCATCTGCTGGTCAACAACGCCGCGGCGATCTCCGATCGGCTGACCGATCCGGCGCCGTTCTGGGAGAAGCCCCTGGAGTTGGCCGACGTGCTCGATATCGGGTTGCGCTCGGCCTACGTGGCCTCCTGGCACGCCGCGCCACTGTTGGTGAAGGCCGAGCGCGGACTCATCGCGTTCACCTCATCGCCCGGGTCGGTCTGCTACATGCACGGCCCCGCCTACGGTGCTCAGAAGGCCGGTGTGGACAAGATGGCCGCGGATATGGCTGTCGACTTCGCCGGGACGCCGGTCGCCACGGTGTCGATCTGGATGGGCATCCTGCTCACCGACCGGATGCGCAGCGCCTTCGGGGATAACGCCGAGGCGTTGGCCGGGTTCGCCGCGCACGCCGAGACCCCGCAGTTCACCGGTCGGCTGATCGACGCGCTCTATCGCGACCCGAAGCTGTCCGAACTGTCGGGGCACACCGTGATCGCCGCCGAACTCGCCGCGCGCTACGGCATCACCGACGAGGGCGGTCGCCGTCCGCCGTCGCATCGCGACGCGCTCGGAGCGCCGCGGGAGCCGAGCTCCGTGGTGGTCCGGTAGAGGGTTTCTCCACAGTCGACGTTCTATCCACAATCTGCGTTCGCGGTCCTGCCGCTGTCGGTGCGAGGCCCTACTATCGAAAGTATGTTCGATTCTCTGGATCAGGCAGGACTGCTGGCCGAGATGACCGTTGCCCAGCGCGATGAACGGATCGCCGTCGCTCGCAGGTTGTTCGCGGCTGGGCGGCTGTGTCAGCTTCGGATGGCCGATGTCGATACCGCCGACCGGATGCAGTGGTGCATCGACAACTGGGAGGCAGTCGCGGCGGAGGTCGGTGCGGAGTTGGGCATCAGCCGGGCCCGGGCATCCGCACAGATGAACTACGGACTCGAACTACTTGAGCGGTTTCCGAAATTGGGCGCGGCCTTCGCCCGCGGCGAGGTCGACTTCCGGGTCATCACGGTGGTGATGTTCCGCACCGGTCTTGTCACCGATCCCGACGTCCTTGCCGCGATCGACGCTCGGCTGGCGGCGGCAGCCCCACACTGGAATGCAGCGTCGAGGAGCAAGATCGCCGAGACTGTTGATTGGTATGTCCGCCAGCATGATCCGGCCGCGGAACGAGTCGCGCGATCCGCCGATGAGGATCGCCATGTCGAGATCAGTCCATCCCGGGATGGATTGGCGGAGTTCTGGGGGGTCGTCCGCGCACCCGATGCCGCTGCGCTGGATCGCCGGCTTGACCAGCTGGCGGCAACAGTGTGCCGAGATGATTCACGGACGAAACGTCAGCGCCGCGCCGACGCACTGGCCGCACTCGCTACGGGGGGCTCGGCCATGGTGTGTGACTGTGGATCGCCGGAATGCCCGGTCCGGGAGTCCGATGCTGAGCCCGCCCAGGTCGTGATCCATCTCCTCGCCGAGCAGGCCACGGTGTCCGGCGAGGGCACAGCCCCGGGATATCTACCGGGTTACGGGGCGGTGCCGGCCGAGGCGATTCGGAAACTCACCGCACGAGCCCGGCTGCGCACGCTGACGCCCGCATATCAGTTGCGGGCTGAGCCCCGCTACCGTCCGTCCGCCGCACTGGCGGATTTCATCCGCGCCCGCGATCTGTGCTGCCGCTTTCCCGGCTGTGACAAGCCGGCCGAGTTCTGCGATATCGACCACACCATCCCATGGAGCCTGGGCGGGCTTACTCACCCGTCGAATTTGTCACTGAAATGCCGTACGCACCACCTTCTCAAGACATTCTGGTGTGGTGAAAACGGTTGGCGGGACGTGCAATTCCCTGATGGCACCATCGTCTGGACATCCCCGTCAGGGCGCACGTACACCACCACACCGGGCGGGGCCCTGTTCTTTCCGCAACTGGCGACACCGACAGAAGAATTGAACCTTGCCGTACAGCAGCCGTCCGACTCATCATCGGAACGGACGCTTGTGATGCCCACCCGGCAGCGGACCCGCGCGGCCGAACGCGCCGCACGCATCGCCTGGGAACGCGGACTCAACGAAGCCCGCTGGGCAGCGGACCCTCCGCCGTTCTAGCCGGCGCTAATCCTCCTTGCGGATCAGCTTCTGCAGCGCCTTGCGGTCTTGCGCGAGAAGTTCGGCGATCCGGTCCGCGTTGACGTCGGCCACGATGATCTCGCCGACATCCTTGTTCACCCCGGTGAAAATGCCGTGCGCCTTCATCTTCTCGGTCTGATAGACGTTGTCCTCAGTCGGCGTGACGTAGTACACCGCCTCCGCCTTGAACCGGTGCACCAGCCACAGGTGGATCAGCGTCATCAGCCGCTTCTGGCGCAGCTTCGCCGAGTACGTGTTCTGGTCGCGCACTGTCAGGATGCTGCGGCCATGCCGGTCCTTGATCGGATCGAAGAGCACGTCGGCAAGCTTCTTGCCGTCGGAGTCGCCGAAGATGGCCAACTCCAGCACATCGGAGCCGGAGCGCCGCGGGCGCAACTGCACCCGCAGTCGCTCGCCGAGCTTGTAGTGCTCGCTCCACAGCGCCAGCCAATCCTCCAGCAGCTTCTTGGGCACCTCGGTCTGCACCAGGTGTTGGGTCTGTGTGGAACCCTTGCCCATCGACTTGGTGGTGGCCGTGCGTCCCGAGGACGCCGCCAGTGCCGCGTCGCTGCGGGGACCGCCGACGAGGGTCTGCGGCGTGCGGTAGGGCGACTCGATCAGACGCATCTTGCGCTGCAGTCGGGCCAGCGCCAACATCCCGTCCTGACGCAGCGCGGTGGCGAACTCCTCGGCCGCGACGCCGTCGACCTGGTGACCGCCGTAGGTCATGAAGTTGAAGACAAAGCCCATCTTGCCGATTTCCTCGGGGAAGTCGCGCATCTGCTCGTCGTTCATCCCGGTGGTATCCCAGTTGAACGACGGGGACAGGTTGTAGGCCAGCATCTTGTCCGGGTACACCGCATGGACGGCCTCGGCGAACTCCCGGGCGTCAGCCAGATCAGCGGTCTTGGTCTCCATCCACAGCACATCCGCGAACGGCGCCGCGGCAAGGGATTTCGCGATCGCGTACGGGATTCCGCCGCGGACCTGGTAGTAACCCTCCGGGGTCCGGGCCAGCTCGCAGTCCCACGGCGCGTCGACGCCGAGTTCGGCGGCCTTGCGCTGCGCGACGTAAAGCGGCGCGGTCTTGGCGAACTCCACCCACTCGCTCGGCTTCATCGCCAGGGCCTCGCCTTCGCCCTCCTTGAACCGCAGCACCTCGGCGACGGCGTTGCCGTAGGTGTCCAGTCCCGCGTCGTCCTGCCAGGCGTCGACGAACTGCGACTCGACCTTGTCGAACAGCGCGTCCAGCGACTGGCTGCGATCGGCGGCCCAGCCGGCGGCCGCCTCGTCGATCACCTTGGTGAATCCACGCCGGTCGAGCCAGGCGTCGGCCGCCGCATATTCGCTGTCGGCCAGCGCGTAGAGCAGATGGCCGTTGAGTTCGGCGACGCCCTTGGAGTGCAGGCGGCGCAGCATGGCGAGGAAGCAGGACTTGTACGGCGGGACGGAGAGGTTGGTCACCCCGAGCAGGAACGGCTGATCGCGTTCGTCGGCCCGGCCGTCGATGAGGTTGGCGGCTTCTGCGTCCGTGCGGGCGACGATGATGCCGGGCACCTTCATGATGTCGAGCTGGAAGCGCGCGGTATTGAGACGCTTGATCTGCTCATCCGACGGCACCAGCACCTTGCCGCCCTGGTGACCGCACTTCTTGGTGCCGGGCCGCTGATCCTCGATGTGATAGCCGGTGACTCCGGCTTCGACGAAGCGCCGGATCAGGTTGCGCACATGCGGATCGCCGCCATGCCCGGTGTCGGCGTCGGCGATGATGAACGGCCGGTAGTCGACCGCCGGCGTGGCGGCCCGCTGCTCGTCTGTCATCTGCATCCGCAGGAACTGCTGGTTGCGGTCGGCGGTGAGCAGCGCCCGCACCAGCCCGGCCGCCTCGTCGGGAACCTGGCTCAGCGGGTAGCTGGCGAGGTCGGGGCCCGGGTCCTCGTTGGTGGAGCCCTTGGCCGAGGTGGCCCAGCCACCGAGATAGATGCCCTCGATGCCGCAGCGCTTCATCGTGACGGCCTGACCGGGGGAGTACGGCCCGAAGGTGGTGATCGACTTGTGCTGGCCGAACAGCTCACGCAGCCGCGCGTAGAACGCCTCCGACGCCTCGCGTGCCACCGTGTAGTCCACGCCGATCGTCCCGCGCTGCTCGACCACCTGTCGGGCGGTGTAGAGCCGCGTGATGCCGGTGAACCGCGGGCTGTCGAAATACCGCTGGGTCTCGGCCACCTCGTGGTCGAAATCCGTGCTGGCTGCGGCGTCCGCTTCGATGGTGGACATGGTCGTCACGCTCCTCGTCAAGCCGGTGTTGGCGATGCCTTCATCTAAGCCCCCGCCACCTCGTTATCCCGAGGGGGGGTGCTGCGGTGAGGGTAGTTTGCTCATTAGGCGGATTGCCGGCAGGGAGAGGCGGCAGGTGCACAGCGAAAGCGGGTGGCCCGGGCGGTGACCTTCTATGACGATCCGCCGCACAGGGCCGCGGGCCTGGTGCTGCTGACCATCATCGGCGTCGTGGCCACCCTCGTCTTTCTGCAGTTCCGGGGCGATCTGTCGGCGACGACCGCCCTGACGGTGGAATCCGGCCGGTCCGGGCTGATGCTGGATCGCGGCGCAAAGGTCACCTACAACGGGGTGGCGATCGGCCGAGTGGACGATATCGAGATCGTGCAGCGAGACGGTGTCCCCTCTGCGGTGCTCACCGCAGAGGTCGGATCCCGATATCTGTCGGTCATGCCGGCCAACGTGCGTGCTGACGTGCGGGCGTCGACCATCTTCGGCAATAAGTACCTCGATTTCACCGCGCCGGCAAACCCGTCACCGGAACGTATCTCGAGTGCTGACGTGGTCACCGCCACCGGCGTCACCACGGAGTTCCAGACGCTGTTCGAGACGGTCACCGGTATCGCCGAGAAGATCGACCCGGTGCAACTCAATCTCACCCTGTCCGCGGCCGCCGAGGCGTTGACCGGCCTGGGCCAGAAGTTCGGCAGATCACTGGCCGACGCCAACGCGATCCTCGCCGACCTCAATCCCCGGCTTCCGGCCCTGCGCGAGGGTGTGCGTGGTCTTGCCGATTTCGCCGACATCTACACGGCGGCCGGCCCTGATCTGTGGGACGGCCTGGACAACTCGCTGACTCCCGTCGGCACGCTGACCACCCAGCAGCGCGACCTGGATGCGGCTCTGCTGGCGTCCATCGGGTTCGCCGACATCCCGACCGCGACGGTGGCCCGCGGTGCGCCGCACTTCATCCGCGTCGCGGCCGATCTGGTGCCGTCCTCGCGCCTGCTCGACACCTACAGTCCGGAACTGTTCTGCCTGATCCGCAACACCGGCCAGGTGGTCCCCGCCGCCCTGGCCGCATTCGGGGGCAACGGCTACTCACTGGCCACCAGGACCAGCCTGGTCGGAGCGCCCAACCCCTACGTCTATCCGGACAATCTGCCCAGGGTCAACGCCCGTGGCGGCCCCGGGGGTGCCCCGGGATGCTGGCAGCCGATCACCCGCGACTTCTGGCCGGCGCCGACCCTCGTGGCCGACACCGGCGCCTCACTGGCGCCGTACAACCACCTGGAGTTGGGTCAACCGCTGCTGACCGAATACGTGTGGGGACGTCAGGTCGGGGAGAACACGATCAACCCCTGATCCGCCGGCACCGCGGCGGGATCGGGCACCGCCGCGACCTCCGGCGCGGGGACCGCCTCGACCGGCACGGGATCTGGCGCGGGGACCGACTCGACCGGCACGGGGTCGACCGGAACGACTTCCACCGGCACGGGGACCGCCTCCACCGGCACGGGGACCGCCTCCACCGGCACGGGTTCGACCGGCGCCGCCTCGGGGGCCGGCACGTCGCCCGGCGCGGGCGGTGCGGCGAGCGGATCAACTGCCGCGGGCGCCTCCGGGTGTAGCTCGCGAGCCTCCACCGGCAAATACATGTGCCGGCTGAACTGAGGCTGGTAGGCACCTCCGCCACCCACCCGGACGCCGGCGCCGCCCTCGCCGCTGGACACCGGGGTGCCGTTGGGCAGGGTGACCGCCGCGTGGCCGCTGTTCCAGCCGATCACCACCGAGTTCGGCGCGGTCCCGTAATGGAACCCGCGGGAGAGCAGTGCGGACTCCATGTTGCCGGTGTTGAACCGGCTACCGAACGCCGGCCGGCCGGACGCCACGTTGGCGACCCAGGAGGCCAGACCGGAGCAGTCCGTACCCGCCGGTGTGTCTCCACCGGAAACGTACGGCGTGCCGGAGACCTGACTGACAAGCGACAACAACGCTGCAAGAGCAAACATGGGATGAAACGCTAACAACATAGGTGTGATTAGCCCAAAGTCTGTGGTGTGTCTCACTTTTTCGCAAATCGCCGATTCGGTAACGAAAGAAAACAATTGCACCGCAGTGAAATTCATTTTGTCCATCTCGGCGGTAATGGCGAATAGCGTTGTGAAGCCGTGTTTTTAGACATCCTGCCTGCTGGCGAAGAATGCACTGGATGCCTGCTCACGGGTTGGTAACGGATCCCACGCGACGAGTTTTCGGCGGCGAGTCGCCTCACGTGTGCGCATCGTCGATTTCGCTATTGCCGATACCGCAAGAATCGGTATCCGGCAGGATGGCGACATGCGCGAATACCTGAAGTTCTATATCGACGGCCGGTGGGTTGATCCGGTCGAATCCCGCGTTCTGGATGTCGAGAACCCGGCAAATGAGCAGACCTGCGGACGAATCGCGATCGGAACCTCCGCCGACGTCGAGAAAGCCGTGACAGCCGCCCGCTCGGCGTTCACGGCATGGTCACAGAGCACTCGCGAGGAACGCCTGGACCTGCTGCAGGCGCTGCTGGCCGAGTACCAGAAACGCTCCGGTGATCTCGCCGAGGCGGTCACCGAGGAGATGGGCGCACCGCCCGCGCTGGCGTCCGGGCCGCAGGTGCAGATGGGTGTGGGCCACCTGGTGACCGCTATCGACGTGCTGAAGAACTTCGCCTTCGAGCAGCCTCGCGGCAGCACCCTGGTGGTCAAGGAACCCATCGGCGTGTGCGCGATGATCACGCCCTGGAACTGGCCGCTGAACCAGATCGCCTGCAAGGTGTTCCCGGCGCTGGCCGCCGGCTGCACCATGGTGCTCAAGCCGTCGGAGGTGGCGCCCTTCTCCGGACAGATCTTCACCGAGATCATCGACTCCGCGGGTGTGCCCGCCGGGGTCTACAACATGGTGCACGGTGACGGCCCCGGCGTGGGTGCGGCGCTGTCCAGTCACCCTGGGATCGACATGGTGTCGTTCACCGGTTCGACGCGGGCCGGAATCGAGGTGGCGCGCAACGCCGCTCCGACGGTCAAGCGGGTCACCCAGGAACTTGGCGGTAAGAGCCCGAACATCGTCCTCGACGACGATGCGTTCGCCCAGAGCGTGGCGGGCGGTGTGATGGCGATGATGCTCAACACCGGCCAGAGTTGTAACGCCCCCTCGCGCATGCTGGTGCCGAGGGAGCGGATGGACGAGGCCGTCGCCGTCGCGCGGGCGACCGCCGAGCAGGTCAAGGTCGGCGACCCGGGCGACGCCGCGGCGATCGGCCCGGTGGCCTCGCGGGCGCAGTTCGACAAGATCCAGCGCCTCATCCAGGCCGGTATCGACGAAGGCGCACAGATGGTCACCGGCGGCCCCGGCCGGCCCGACGGTCTGAGCACCGGCTACTACGTGCGGCCCACGGTGTTCGCCGACGTCCGCAACGACATGACGATCGCCCGCGAGGAGATCTTCGGCCCGGTGCTGTGCATCCTCGGCTACGGCGACCTCGACGAAGCGGTCGAGATCGGCAATGACACCGACTACGGATTGTTCGGCTACGTCTCCGGTGCCGACACCGAAACGGCCCGCGCCGTGGCGCGGCGCATCCGGGCCGGAACGGTGGCCATCAACCACGCGCTGGACATCAGCGCTCCGTTCGGTGGCTATAAGCAGAGTGGCAACGGCCGGGAGTGGGGCGAGTTCGGCTTCCACGAGTACCTGGAGACCAAAGGTATCGTCGGCTACGGCAACTAGTCGAACCTCCAGTTCATGCGGGTTCTGGTTCAGCGCGTCACCTCGGCGTCGGTGAGGGTGGACGGCGAGGTGGTGGGCGCCATCGCGCCGGGGTGTCAGGGATTGCTGGCACTCGTCGGCGTCACCCACAGCGATGATGCCGCCGTGGCCCGCCGGATGGCCGAAAAGCTTTGGCAGCTCAGGATTCTCGATGACGAGCGCTCGGCCTCCGATGTCGGTGCACCGATCCTGGTGGTCAGTCAGTTCACGCTGTACGCCAACACCGTGAAGGGCAGGCGGCCATCCTGGAACGCCGCCGCGCCCGCCGCAGTGGCCGAACCGCTGGTGACGGCGTTCGCCGACGCACTGCGCGAACTCGGCGCCGAGGTGGCGACCGGTGTCTTCGGTGCACACATGGACGTCGCGCTCGTCAACGACGGCCCGGTGAGCGTGCTGCTGGAACTGTGACGGGCTACCAGATGGAGAAGTCGGTCGACCCGATGCCGCTGCCGGTCAGGTTGGCGTAGTTCATGTAAATCGGATTCTGCGCGTACGGCGCATTACCGGTGTTGATCAGACCGCTGGCGATCACGGGTGTGCCGCGCGGATCGCTCTGCGTTGTGTAGGTGTAGAGCAGCGTCGTGCCATCCATGGCATAGACCGAGATGACGGTTCCGGTCGGGAGATCCTGCCCTACCACCGAACCTGCGGGTGCGTTCGCCAGAGCCAGCGTGCCGTACACGCCGCCGGAGTCGATGATCGCACCGGCGTTGGTCTGGGCGGCGCCGTTGACACTCACCTTGACGAAGGCATCGGGTGCGCCGGGCAGCGAGACCCGGGTAGGCAGCGGATTGGGGCCGAAGACCATCACCCCGCCCAGGCCAAGGGGCAGCAGGCCCTGCAGGATCAGCACACCGTTGCTGAGTTCACCCGGCAGCGTGGCGTTCGCGATCGGTGCCGGGCCGGGGCCGGCCGTGTTGGCGCCGACACCGAGGATGCCGTCTGCCCCCCAGAAGAAGTAGTCGGCGAAGTCCACGACGCTGTCGGGATATTCGTCATTGTTCGTCACGACGTTGACCAGACCGGTGTCGGTCACCGCGCCGCCACCGAAATCGACGGGGATCTCGTAGGTCTCGTAGTGGTAGCAGAGCCCACCGCTGAAGCAGCTGTCGCCGCTTCCTACCGGCGTGAGTGTTTGCAGGTTCGGCACCGCGCTCGGCAGCACCACAATGCCGGAGGCGCCGGTGTCAACGAGCAGCGGCACCCGCGCGCCGTTGTTGATCGACACATTGGCCACCGGCTGGGTGGTCGCCTTGATCTGCAGCGGCACGACGGCGTAGACGGTGCCATCGGCGCGGGCCGCGGCGATCAGCTGTGTGGTGGCCGCCGCGGTGTCGGGCGCACCGAGCAGGCCCACGATCGGCACGAAGAGATCAGCGACGCCGAGCGACAGTTGCGAGATGTTGGTCAGCCAGGTGTTGACGATCAGGTTGGTCTGGGCGATCTGCGCGATGATCGGGATACCCGCGGTGGCGGCAAGGAACTCCTGGGCGCCCGGGTTGGTCAGCTGCCAGGTGTTCAGCGACAGCGCCGCACCGGCGAGGAAGATCTGCGGGACGACCGCGGCCAGGCCGGCCAAAACATTGCCCTGACCCCAGGTGCCCGCCTGCAGCACCTGACCGGCGGCGGCCATCTCATCCAGAGACCGGGCGACGGCCAAGCCCGGAATGATCGGCGTGGCCGGCAGCCAGGACTCCATATTGGGCGCCGGGTCGGCCGCCGGCAGCGGCACCACCGCGGCCGGGGCGGATGACCCAGACGGCTCCGGAGTCGGGACGGCGATCGTGGGAGCGTCCACCTCACGAGTGGCTACGGCTGCCGCCCGGGCCGTCCGGCGGGCCGACGAGCGCGGACTCAGCGAGTCGGTTGCTGCGGCGGTGGCTGTATCGAGGGCGGTAGGAGCGGTAGTGGTGGTGGTGGCCGCGGCAGCCGGGGAGGGTGCGCCGCGTCCGCCCCGGGTTACCGCCTTCTTAGCGCTTGTCGAGGCGGACCGGGTCGGGCCGGCGGTCGCTGATGCAGAGGTCGAGGCGTTATCCGAGTTCGTCGTCGCAGAGCCGGCGTCACCGGTGTCGGCGAACGCCACGGCCGTGCCGCTCACCACTGCGACCCCCAAGCCGAGCGTCACGGCACCGGCGCCCAGCCAGGCGTAGGGCTGGATGCGGCGTCGCCGGTGGCGCTCTGCTCGGGACACTGTTACCCCCAGGGGATCGAGTTTGCTGGACTTCTCATAGGTGTTTATCATATTTTTCTCAGGTTCCCTAGCGCCGACGAGCGGCGAAACGATGGCTCGCATTCTGACCGGTTCGACGAAGGCCCAGATGTGGTCCGCCCTGCATACATGGTCACCTCATGTTACGTTCGGCCATCTCTACATGACTCCGGCAAACGGTCGGGGCAGGCGGAAGGATAGGCAGCAATGTCGGTCATCGACGAAACTCCGGGTGTCCCGCCGGGTCCGCGTTACTGGTTGCGCCGCGGTCTGGCGACTGCCGGATTCGCGCTGGTTGCAGGCGCTGTGCCGCTTGCGATGCTGGCCTCGCCGTCAGGCGACAACCCGACGAATCTGGCTGACTGCGCAATCGGCTTCGTCTGGGATCCGGGCATCCTCAACTGCGTGCCCTACGTCGATCCGGTGCTGGGGCCCGTCCTCGGGCCCGTCGGTCCGGTCGGGGTCGGTGGTGTCATCGGTCCGGTCGGCGTCGATCCGATTCTGGGGCCCGTCGGTCCGGTCGGGGTCGGTGGTGTCATCGGTCCGGTCGGTATCGATCCGATCCTGGG
>JBFYOQ010000082.1:0-31319 GCA_041303735.1 Mycobacterium sp. | reverse complement strand
ATCGCTTGTGAGCGCGACCGCCACTCTGGTCAGGTCCCCCACCCCCGGCGCACCGTCGGCCCCGGCCCCCGTGCTGGCGAGTCGTACCGATGCCGCCGTTTCGGCGTCGATCCAGTAGCTCCGCCGTTCGAGAACCGCGGGATGCGACGCGAGCGCTGAGCATCGCTGCGACCAGTCCCGCCAACTGGTGGTCACCGGCTCCAGAGTGATGTCGTTTCCGGCGACCCGCTGCCCGAACGCGGTCAGCAGATCGGTCACCAGCACCTCGCGCGAAGTGAGGTCTTCGATCATGCCGTGCACGGTGAGCACCAGGAATCGCCCGGCGCCCGCCGCGTCGGCCACGTAGGACGCGGTGAGCGGCGAACCGGTCACATCCTGTTTTGCGAGTTCTTCGGAGACGATGGCACCCAGTGCATCTTCTTCCTCGGGGGTATCCGATCCGGCTGTAATCGTCCGCCGGGTGAGATCGGTGAAATCGCCCGCCTCAGCGATGTGCTGTTCCCATATCCCGGCACGGTTGACCACGCGCATCCGCAACGCATCGTGATGGTTGACCACCGCCGTCAGAACGGCCTCGGCGACATCCGGGGTCACCCGGGAAGCGATGCGCAGTACCAGTGGTGCGCGCCAGCGGCCCGGCTCGGCCAGTCCCCCGTCGAGGAAGCGCAGAATATTTGGCGGCACAGCCGGATCCAGATCACCGGTGTCCTGGCTTGCCAACCCGCCGGCGGCGTGGCGGGCGACGATGGCATCGGTCAGCGCGGCCAGGGTGGGGTTGTCATAGAGGTCCTGCGGGGTGAGTTCGACACCTTCATGGGAGGCGGTCATCGCCACGCCGATCGCCACTAGCGAGTCGCCGCCGATCTCGAAGAAGTTGTCACCCGCGTCGACCGACTCCACGCCGAGGCATTGTGTCCAGATCCGTTGCAGGGTGGACTGCATCTGCGCGTGGGCGTCTTGTGCGCCACCAGACTGGCCGCCTGCCGGCTGGCTGTCGGTGGCCGCCGCCGGTGTCGAACCCGTGGGTTTACGCGAACTGCTGGTATCGGGATCGATCCAATAGCGTTGCCGGGCAAAGGCGTAACCCGGCAGGGTGACTCGCTGCGGATGATCACCGTAAAGCCGCGTCCAGTCCACGTCGACTCCGGCGGCCCACAGCTGACCCAGCGCGAGCAGGAATACGTCCCGGTCGTCGCGCGTCTGCACCGGGTGGCGCATCAGGCGAACCGCGCGATGGGTCTGCGACCAGCCCGGCATGCGCACCGCCGAACCTGTCAGGCTGCCGCCCGGTCCGACCTCGACGAGCACTCGCTGCGGATCCTCGAGCAGGGTCTGGAGTTCGTCGGCGAACCGCACCGTGGACCGGATGTGGCGGGCCCACCGGCTCGGATCGGTAGCCTCCTCGTCGGTCATCCAGGTCCCGGTCAGATTCGACAGCATCGGGATCTGCGGCGTGCGCAGTGTCAGCGTCGACACAAACTCGGTGAACGGTGCCAGCACCGAGTCCATGGCCTGGGAATGGAAGCCGTGCGAGGTGCGGACACGGCGCGCGACGATACCGGCTTCGGCGAGGCGGTCGGTGACCCCACGGATGGCCTGCTCGGGACCGGCGAGCACACAGCTGCCGAACTCGTTGATCGCCGCCAGGTCCACGTCGTCGGTCACGTGGGTGGCGATGTCGTCGTATCCCGCCGCGACCGCCACCATTGCCCCGGGCGGTGCGGCGTGCATCAGCCGGGCGCGCATCGCAACGACCTTGATCGCGGTGTCGAGGTCGAAAACCCCGGCCACCGTGGCGGCGACGAGTTCGCCGATGCTGTGCCCGACCAGCGCCGTGGGCGCTACGCCGTAGGACATGGCCAGCTGCGCGAGCGCGTACTCCACGGCGAACAATGCGGGCTGGGCGAGGTCGGTGGACTCCAAAGAGGCTCCGCCATTTCCCGAGTCGCGACGCTCCTGCCCGCCGATCTCGAAGACCTCGGCTTTGAGATCGATCCCGAGCTCCGCGTCGAATCCGGCGGCGCACGCGTCAATGACCGCGCGGAATTCCGGTTCGGTGTCGTAGAGCCCCCGCGCCATGCCGACGTGCTGGGAGCCCTGCCCCGGGAACACGAACGCTGCGTGTCCCGCCCCGGGCGTACTACCCGCCGGTGCCTCGCCGACCCAGATGTTGTCGTGCTCACCCGCAGCCAGCACGGTGACGGCATCTGAGCGGTCGGCGACGACCACCGCCATGCGTACGTCGTGGGTGCGCCGCTTCGCCAGGGTGAACGCCACATCAGGCAGCGGTAGGTTCTCATCGCGCGCCAGTTCTGCGGCAAGAGCGGCTGCGGCGTCCTGTAGCGACTCGCGGGTACGGGCTGACAGCAGCAGCACCTGCGGTCCGCTGGGACCCGGGGCGGGGGCGGATGCCGTTGGCGCCTCCTCCACGACGACATGCGCATTCGTGCCGCCGACACCGAAGGAGCTGACGCCGGCCCGCCGCGGTGTGTCCGACTCCCACGGGGTGTAGGTGTTCGCGATCACGAACCCGGTGTTCTCGAGATGCAGTTCGGGGTTGGGGGCGGTGTAGTGAACCGTCGGCGGAATCGCCTTGTTCTTCAGACACATGATCGTCTTGATCAGGCCGGCGACTCCGGAAGCCGCATCGAGGTGGCCGATGTTCGACTTCACCGAGCCGAGAACGCAGGGGCCCGAGCGGTCGAGCGCGGAGGCGCCGAAAGCCTGCCTCAGCGCTTCGATTTCGATCGGGTCCCCCAGCGGGGTGCCGGTGCCGTGCGTCTCGACGAAACCGATCGTCGACGAGTCGACCTCGGCGACGGCCTGTGCTTCGGCGATGACCTCGGCCTGCCCGGACACGGTGGGCGCGGCATAGGTCATCTTCAGTGCGCCGTCGTTGTTGACCGCCGAGCCGCGGATGACCGCGTGGATGCGGTCACCGTCATCGAGCGCGGTCTGCAACGGCTTGAGGATCAGTGCCGCTACGCCGCTGCCGAAAATCGTGCCATCAGACCGTGCGTCGAAGGGCCGGCAATGCCCCGACGGCGAGACCATCGCGCCCGGCTCGTAGGTGTAGCCCACCTGATGCGGTACGCGGATCGCCGAGGCGCCGGCCAGAGCGAGGTCGCACTCGCCGGACAGCAGACTCTGGCAGGCCAGATGCACGGCGACCAGCGAGGACGAGCACGCAGTCTGCACCGACATGCTCGGTCCGCGCAGGTTCAACTCGTGTGACACCCGGGTCGCCAGGTGGTCCTTGTCGTTGAGCAGCACGAGGTTGAACATCTCGACGGTGATGCCCTCGCCCACCAGCGTCTTGGTGTCGCGATGCGACATGAGGTTGTCCATCAGGTAGCCGCTGGCGGTGCTGCTGGCGAACACACCGATCGACCCGTCGTAGTGCGCGGGGTCGTACCCGGAATCCTCGAGGGCGTGCCACGCGGTCTGCAGGAACAGCCGCTGCTGCGGGTCCATCATGCGGGCGGTGTACGGGTTCATCCCGAAGTACTCGGCGTCGAACTCGTCGATCCCGTCGAGCAGGGGCGCGCGTCGCACGTAGTCCGGATCGGCCAGTGTCGCGGCGCTGACTCCCGATGCGGTGAGTGTCTCCTCGGACAGTGTTTCGATCGACTCCTTCCCGGCGCACAGGTTCTCCCAGAACTGCGTCACCGAGGCGGCACCGGGGAATCGGCCCGCCATGCCGACGACGGCAATGGCATTGGTTGGCAAGCCCTCCAAGTCCGAAGCGCCGGTGGTCACACCACACGTCCTTTCCGTCTGCCCGCCGCGGCCCCCTGGCGCGCCTTCGCTCGCTGCTGGGCCCGCGCGGCGATGTCAGGTCGCGCCGTCGGCGCAGCCTCGCACCCCATCCGCTCGCACAGCGCGTCGGTCAGGGAAGCGATTGTCGGGTTCTCGTAGATGAAGGCCGCCGGAAGGTCGACGCCCAGGGTCGCGCTGAGGTTCCGCGCAAGCGTGACGCTCATCAGCGAGTCCATCCCGAGTTGGAAGAACCCCGCCTCGATATCCAGGTGTTCACCGGGAGCCAACCCGATCACGGCTGACGCAGACGCCAGGATGTGTTCGGCAAGCAACGCCCGGCGATCTGACGGCGGGCACTCGCGTAGGGCCTTGCCGAACTCGCTCTCGGGCGCGTTCGCGCCGTCGGCGGCGGCCTGCTCCAGAACGTCATCGACGATACGTACAGCTCCGCGCGTGCGATAAGCCGCGGCCAGTAGCGGCCAGTCGGCGGCTACCACGGTCATCCGCACCGGTGCGCCGGCACTCATCACCAGTGGCAACGCGCGGATCGCGACCTCGTCGGGCATCGGCTCCAGACCCGTGTTGGATATCACCTCGCCGGCGTCGGACTGCAAGTCTGCCAACGACTTCCACAGTCCCCAGTTCACCACGGTGGCCGGAAGTCCCAGATTGCGCCGCGCGTAAGCGAAGGTGTCGAGGAAGGTGCTGGTCGCCGTGTAGTGGGCCAGCCAGCGTGAGCCCAGCAGACCCGAGATCGACGAGAACAAGACGAAGTGGCGAACCTTCGTCCGCAGTGACAGCGTGTGCAGCACTGCGAGCGCATCCAGTTTCGGCCGGAACATGGTGCTGACGTCCATATCGGTCATGTCCGTCAATGCCACCGGACCGCCGGCGAATGCCGCGAGATAGATGCCGTCGAGAGTCGGCAGATCCGCGCCGAACCGGTTGAACAGTGCGGTCATGGCCGCCTCGTCGGTGACATCGGCGGCCACCTGAACCAGATTCACCCCCGACGATGCGAGTTGGCGCCCAAGATCGCTCAACCGGTCGCCGGGGTTACGCGATACCGCCACGATCGTGCCCGCGCCCATCTCGGCGAGCTGGCGGATCAGATGCGGACCGATGTGGCCGGTGGCTCCGATGACAAGGTGGCTGCCGTCGGCGGTCAGAGTGGCTTCGGACACTGCGGGGGCGCCGGCCTGCAGACGCGGCACATGCCGCACGCCCGACCGGTAGACGACCTGGTCCTCGCCGTCGCCCGCGGCGGCCTCGTCACGTAGCAGTCGGGCTGCCAGTACTGCGGGCATCGACTCGTCGACGTCGATGACACCGCCCCAGATCTCGGGGTGCTCGAGGGCCAGCGTGCGGCCCAGTCCCCACAGCACGGCGTGCACAGGGTTGGCCCGGTCGCCGCCGATGACGGGCTGGGCGTTGCGCGTCAGGAAGAACAGCTTGGGCTGTGACGCAACCGAGGACTCGCCCGAGCTCAGCTCTACGGCGATGCGGCGCGCCTCCCCGAACAGCTCGTAAGCCGCGGCGACGTCGACCGACGAGCCGTCGAAAACCGGGGCGTAGAGAACGTTGTCCACACTTTCGGGCAAGGCTCCCTCGCCAAGGCCCATTTCGGCGGCGAGTTCGGAATCTCCGTAGACGCGCCACGACCCGGCGGAGCCGATTGTTCCGGCGGGCAGCGGACGGCTCGGCCAGGTGGGCTCGTAAAGCCAGTCGATCGGTACCGGGCTGTCCGCGCCCGCCAGCGCCCGCCCGCGGTGCGCACCGGAACCCGATGGCGCCGGTGCGAAGTCGAGCCAATGCCTGGTGTGGCGCCAGGGGGTTGCCGGCAGCGCCGGATGGGGCTCAGCCGGATGCTCGCCGACCGGCGGCCGGACGGTGAAGGTCGCGTTCAGCGAGGTGTGGAAAGCCTTTGTGTCGACGCCGTCGCGCTGCAGCGTGCCGAACACATGGTGATGTTTGTTGCCGGTGGCGGGGTCGTCGAGGGTGTCGGTGATGGCCTTGGTGAGCAGCGGGTGCGGGCTGATCTCGATGAAGGTGCTGTGGGCGGCGCCCGCGGCGGCGATTGCGTCACTGAAGCGGACCGGGTTGCGCAGGTTGGCCACCCAGTGGTCGGCGTCGAACTGCGGTGCGTCACCGGCATTCTCGACAGTGGAGATCACCGGGATCACCGGGAACCCCGGCACCAGGTGTGCCAGTGCGTCTTTCAACTGCGGCAGGATCGGATCCATCAGACGGTGGTGGGACGCCACCTCCATGTTGACCCTGCGGGCGAATACGTTCTGCTGCGTCGCCGCGTCGATGACGGCTTCGACTTCGTCGGTAGGTCCGGCGACGACGGTCTGGTGGGGCGAGGAGAACACCGTCACCGCGACCCCGTGGTGGGCGGCGATCAGGGCTTCGGCGGCGGATGCGCCGAGTTCCAGCAGTGCCACCGCGCCCTTGTCGGTCAGTTCCGACATCAATCGTGATCGCGCGGCGATCACCTGCAGGCCCTCGGCGGGAGTCAGCGCTCCTGCGACCACCGCGGCGGACACCTCGCCCATGGAATGCCCGATCACAGTGTCCGGTTCGACGCCGTAGGAGCGCCATAGCGCTGTCAGCGCCAACTGCAGACCGAAGAGAACCGACTGAACCCGCACGGATCCCTCGACCGGCTCACCGTTGGCCAGCACGTCTAACAGCGAGAAACCAAGCTGCGCTGTGAAGTCCGCGTCCAGATCGCCCACCGCCTCGGCGAACACCGGCTCGTCGGCGAGCAGTTGCCGGCCCATGCCGGCCCACTGCGATCCC
Source organism: Mycobacterium sp. (assembly GCA_041303735.1). Taxonomy (GTDB): domain Bacteria; phylum Actinomycetota; class Actinomycetes; order Mycobacteriales; family Mycobacteriaceae; genus Mycobacterium. Next base: position 24,755 of record JBFYOQ010000082.1, on the reverse strand, counting down.
TGACCGGAATAGACGAATACGGTTCCCGGACCGCAGGCTCCGTGGTGCGGGCCGACCACACCGGTGGCGACCTGCCCGGCAGCCAGTGCCCGCAGCCCCGACACGGCGTCGTCCCGGTCCGTCGCGCAGACCGTGGCGAACGTCGGGTGATGAGTGCGGTGGTGGTTGAGCGTGTGCGCCACATCGGCCAGCGTCACGTCGGCTCCGTCGCCGGTCATCCAATCGGCCAGCATGGCCGCCGTCACCGCCAGGCGCTCGGGATTCTTCCCGCTCACCACCAGTGTGGTGACTGCGGGCGGGGCGGTGGGGAGGCGGATCGGTGCCGGCGGCGCCTGCTCGAGCACCACATGTGCGTTGGTGCCACCGAAACCGAAGGACGACACGCCAGCCAGGCGCGGGCGTCCGGTCGCCGGCCAGGCGGTCGCCTCGTCGGCCACCTTCAGCCGAAGCTCGTCGAAGGGGATGTGCGGGTTGGGGTTGTCGAAGTGCTGATTGGGCGGAATCTCGCCGCGCTGCACCGCCAGCGTGGCCTTGATGAGGCCGGCGATGCCCGCAGCCGCCTCGAGGTGGCCGAGGTTCGTTTTGGCGGCGCCGATGAGTAGCGGTTCGTGCTCGGGTCGCCCGCGCCCGTACACGGCGCCCAGGGCGCGCGCTTCGATGGGATCACCGAGTAGCGTCCCGGTCCCGTGCGTCTCGACGTAGTCGATCTGCGCGGGTTCCACCCCGGCGTCGGTGCAGGCGGCACGCAGGACGGCGGCCTGGGCGGCCGGGTTGGGTGCCATCAGGCCGTTGGACCGGCCGTCTTGGTTGACCGCCGAGCCCCGCACCACCGCAAGCACCCGATTCCCGTCGCGCAGCGCGTCGGAGAGCCGTTTGAGCACGGCGACCCCGCAGCCTTCGCCGCGGACGAATCCGTCGGCCGCCGCGTCGAACGCGTGGCAGGCGCCGGTGCGCGACATGGCTTCGGCTTGATCGAAGCTGCGGGTCACCACCGGTGAGAGCAGCAGGTTGACGCCACCGGCGATGGCAAGCTCCGACTGGCCGGTGCGCAGACTCTGGCAGGCCAGGTGTACCGCCACCAGCGAGGAGGAGCAGGCGGTGTCGATGGTCAGCGACGGGCCGCGGAGGTCCAGGAAATACGACAGGCGGTTGGCGATGATGCTCAACGCGCCGCCGGTTGCAGTCCACGCCTCGATCCCGCTGAGATCCCTGGAGGTCAAGAACCCGTACTCGCTGACACACGCGCCGACGAACACACCGGTCTGCGAGCGCTGCACGGTCTCGGCCGGGATGCCGGCATGTTCGAGGGCCTCGACGGTCACCTCGAGGATCAGCCGCTGCTGCGGATCGATGTAGTCGGCCTCGCGCGGCGTGATGCCGAAGAATTCGGCGTCGAACCCGGCGACGTCGGACAGATACGAACCCCATCGCGTGGTGTCCGCCATCACCTGCGCCGTGCGCGAAGTGCCGTCGTCGAACGCCAGCCACCGGTCATCGGGCACTTCTGTCACCGCGCAGCGGCGCGCAGTCATGAAGTCCCACAGTGCGTCCGGGCTGTTGACGTCTCCGGGGAACCTGCACCCGAGGCCGATGATCGCGATTGCCTCGGCCATGCCGCCGGCGCCACCCTCGGCGCCGTCTACGGCCTGGGCATCGGGATGGGTCAGCGCGTGGGCAAGGCTGTTGACGGTCGGGTTCTCCCAGATGTCGACCGGCGACACCGGGCGGCCCAGCAACTCCGCCAGTTCACCGGACAGCACCACTCCATCACGTGATCCGACCCCGAGTTCGTTGAACGGGATGTCAACGTCGATCTGCTCCGGATTGCAGCCGACATTGGTGACGAGGTAGTCGACCAGCCAGTGCCGGAGGTCGGCCTCCTCATCGCCGGATGAGGTCATACGGCGATATCCAAGCGGAGGAACTCCCCCTCACGGTAGATCTCGGCGCAGGACGAACGGCGGATCTTGCCGCTGGTGGTGATCGGGATCGACCCCGGCGATACCAGGACCAGGTCACCCATGCGCAGGTTGTGCGACTTCCATACCGCTGAGGCCACCTCGTGCTTGACCGAGTCGAGTTCCGGGCTGGACTTCACCTCGACGATCGCCACCAGGTTCTCGGAGATCTCATCCTCGACGGCGATGGCGGCTACCCGACCGCCGGTGATCTCGCGGATGGTCGCCTCGATGTCTTCCGGGTAGTGGTTGCGCCCATCGACGATCAGCAGGTCCTTGAGCCGGCCCATGATGAACAGCTCCCCATCGGACATCGACCCGAGATCACCGGTGCGCAGCCACGGCCCCGCCGGGGTCCCTTCGGACGGCTTGGTGATCCGTCCACGGAAGACCTGCGTGGTCAACTCCGGCTTGCGCCAGTAACCCAGCGCCACGTTGTCGCCCTGTGTCCAGATTTCGCCGATGCTGCCGGCGGGCTGCTCGAGGCAGGTCTCCGGGTCGACGATGCGCACCGGGTAGGCCTGCGGCGGGCCGTAGCTGACCAGCTCGGTCCCGCTCTCCTGCTTGTTATCGCAGCGCGCGGCGACGCCCGCGGCGAGCTGCGGCAGGTCGAAACTGGCGGTGCCGACGGTCTCCGAGATCGGTGGGGAGGCGACGTACAGCGTGGCCTCGGCCAGACCGTAGGACGGCCGGATGACTTTCTCGGTAAGCCCGAACTTGGCGAAACGATCGATGAACCGCTTGACGGTGCCGTAGTGCACTCGCTCGGCTCCGCTGAGAATCCCGTGCACCTGGCTCAGGTCCAGGCCCTCCATATCGGCATCGGAGGTCCGGCGCGCTGCGAGCTCGAAGGCGAAGTTGGGTGCGCCGGAGAAGCACAGCGGGCTCTGGGCCATCAGCTGCATCCAGCTCGCCGGCTTGGCCAGGAACGCCAGCGGGCTGGTCAGCACCGCTTCGCAGCCGGTCACCAGGGGCGAGCAGACGCCCATGATGAGTCCCAGGTCGTGGAAGAAGGGCAGCCATGACACGACCGAGGTCTCCTGCGGCACCGTGCCGCCGTACTCGATGAAGTAGTCCGCCACGATCTGCTCGATATTGCTGGTGACGTTGCGGTGCGAGACGATCACGCCCGCCGGCGTGCGGGTCGATCCCGACGTGTACTGCAGGTAGGCGGGGCCGGGACGGGAATCGTCGGTCTCGTCGAGTTCGCGGGTCGCGTCGACGTCGATGACGTCGACCTCGATGACGGTGGGGGCGGGCCGGCCGGCGTGCGGATTGGCGTATTTGTTCACGTCGGCCACCGCGGCCGACGTGGTCAGCACGACCGACGGAGCGCTGTCCTCCAGCGCGGACTGCACCCGCTGGTCATGGACGCCGAACATCGGCACCGACAGCGGTACCGCGATCATGCCGGCCTGCAGCGACGCGTAGAAGGCGACGATGTAATCCAGCCCCTGCGGGGCCAGGATCGCCACCCGATCGCCCTTGGCGGCGGTCCGCCGCAGCTCCTCGGCCAGCGATAACACCCGCCGGTACAGCTGTGACCAGGTGAGGGTCTCGGGGTGGCCGGTTCCGAAGACCACCCCGTCCATGAAGGTGTAGGCGACCTTGTCGCCCTGGGCGGTGGCACGCTCACGGAGCAGGGCGGGAATCGACGCAGTGGCTTGGAACATCGCTGGTTAACTCTTTTCGCTCAGAGCGCTTGACGAAAGGCCCAGATCATCCGCACTTTGACGAACTGGCCGGCAAAGTCGAGGGTACGTGGTCCCCGGAAGCAATGCCTGGTTTTCTAAGGATTTTATCAGGTAAAGCCCGGGCTGTCGACGGCGCAGCTCTGGGGCTCTAGGGCTCGCGGGACCCGCGTAGGCGCTGCTCCACCCAGTGTGCCAGTCCGGGCAGGTTGTCATTGATGTAGAAGTGACCGCCGGGGAAGGCTTTCAGGTCGAACTCGGACGTCGTCCGCTGCGCCCACGGCGTCATCAGTTCTTCGGTCCCCAACTCGTCGTCTTCTGCCATCAGCGCATGGATAGGACACGAGATCACCGACTCGGGCGCGGGGTCATAGGACGCCACCGACTTGAGACCACGCAGTGTCGGCAGCAGGGTGGCGGCGAACTGGTCGTTGTTGAGGAACTCCGGGTTGGCTCCGGTGACCTCACTGATCAGGCTCAACAGTTGTTGATCCGAACCCGCCAGCTCGGCTCGGCGGGGCCACAGTCCGGGAGCGGCCACCGCCGACACGAACAGGGCGGCGATCGGGTTGCCTGCCTCCTCGAAGCGTAACGCGACCTCGAAAGCCAGCAGCCCGCCCATGCTGTGGCCGAAGAACGCCACCGGGCCCGGTTGTGCCTCGGCCGGCTTGAGCATTGTGCAGAGGCGGTCGGCAAGATCGGGGATGGATGTGTACTGCGACAGATCCTTACCGGCACGCTTGCCCGGGTATTGGATCGCCACGCATCTGGTGCCCGCGGTGAACGCCCTGGCGAACGGGACGTAGAAGTCGGCAGAGCCGCCGGTGTGCGGGAATATGTAGAGCCTGGCCTCCGGGACGCTCACAACGCGGCAGCCATTAGATGGGGATCAGACCGTGCTTGCGATGGATGCGCTGAATCTGCTTGTCCCGCAGCAGCCGCAGCGAGCGACGCAGCAGCAGCCGGGTTTGGTGCGGCTCGATGACGGCGTCGATATAGCCGCGTTCGGCGGCGACGTAGGGAATCGCCATGTTGAGGTTGTAGCCCTCGATGAAATCCGCACGGATCTTCTGGACCTCCGGCGCGGTCGGGTCGGGGAAGCGCTTCACGAGAAGTTGCGCCGCACCCTCGGCGCCGATCACGGCGATGCGCGCGGTGGGCCAGGCGAAGTTGAGGTCGGCGGTCAGCTGTTTGGACCCCATCACCGCATAGGCGCCGCCGTAGGACTTGCGGACCGTGATGGTGATCTTGGGAACGTCAGCCTCGACGACGGCGTAGAGGAAACGGCCGCCGCGCTTGATGATCCCGTTCTTCTCCTGCTCGACTCCGGGTAGGAAGCCCGGGGTGTCGACGACGAACACCACCGGGACGTTGAACGAGTCGCAGAAGCGCATGAACCGGGCGGCCTTGTCGGACGCCTCGTTGTCGATGGCGCCGGACATGTGCATCGGCTGGTTGGCGATCACGCCCACCGGCCTGCCGTCCACCCGGGCGAATCCGGTGATCATCGCCAGGCCGGCCTGGGCCGTCACATCGAGGAAGTCGCCGTCGTCGAAGATCCGGATCAGGATCTCGTGCATGTCGTAGGCGGTGTTGTCGGCGTCGGGCACGATGCTGTCGAGTTCGAGGTCATGCGGGGTGATCTCCGGCTCGAGGCCGGGATTGATCACGGGTGCGTCGTCAAAGGTGTTGGGCGGCAGAAACTCCAGGAAATCCCGGACGTAATCGAATGCCGCCCTCTCCGAGTCGACCACCTGATGGATGTTTCCGTAGCGAGCCTGGTAATCGGCACCGCCGAGTTCGTCGAGGGTGACATCCTCACCGGTGACGTCCTTGATGACGTCGGGACCGGTGACGAACATGTAGCCCTGGTCGCGGACGGCGACGACGAGATCGGTCTGGATCGGCGAGTACACCGCGCCGCCGGCACACTTGCCCAGGATGATCGAGATCTGCGGCACCACGCCGGAGAGCAGTTCATGGCGGCGGCCCAACTCGGCGTACCAGGCGAGCGAGGTGGCCGCGTCCTGGATGCGGGCGCCGCCGGAGTCGTTGATGCCGATGATGGGGCAACCGACCATGGCCACCCACTCCATCAGCCGGGCCACCTTGCGGCCGAACATCTCCCCGACGGTGCCCTGGAAGACGGTCTGGTCGTGGCTGAACACCCCGACGGGGCGGCCGTTGATGGTGCCGTGCCCGGTGACCACGCCGTCGCCGAACAACGCGTTCGGATCTCCAGGAGTCTTGGCCAGCGCACCGATCTCAAGAAAGCTGCCCGGGTCGACCAATTCATAGATCCGGTCCCGTGCGCTGGGCAGGCCTTTCTTCGCCCGCTTGGCGATGGCCTTCTCACCACCGGGTTCCTTGGCCAGTTCCAGCTTCTCGCGGAGTTCTTCCAGCAATTCGGCGGTCGTTTTGTTGGTCACTTCCCCTGCTTCGCTTCGCTCTGGATGCGATTGATCGCTGCGCTCAGGTGTGCGCCCACCTTGGCAATGTACGGCTCGTCGATGGCCTGGATGTGCTCACCCCCGATCGGTATCACCTCGAGGTCGGAGGCGAATTCGCCCCAGCCGCCGTCGGGCTGGCGGATCCCGTAGCGAGGCTCGAACATGATGGCGTCGTCGTGGTAGCGGTCAGCCATGTACAGGGTGACGTGGCCGTCGAAGGGCTCGATGTTGGCGGTGTCGAGGGCCCGATTGTCCAGATACGACGTCCGCTGATGTTCGATCACCCCACCGGGGATGTTGACGCCGCTGTCCTTGACGGCATCGAGCACGAACGTGACCTGACCCTCGTCGTCGAGCTGCTCGAGTTGCTCGTAGGGGATCGGCGGGATCTCGACGTTGAAGGTCCGCTGCGCGAACAGTGCGTAGCGATCCCACCGGGCGCGGATCTCCTCCTTGGTCTGCGGAACCTCTTCGCCGGCGCGCACCGTGTCGATGAGCCCCACGAAGGCCACCTGGGCCCCTGCCCGCTTGAGCCCGACGCCACAGGCGTAGGCCAAGGCCCCGCCCAGCGACCAGCCGGCCAGGATGAACGGACCCTTGCCGCCAAGTTCCAGCAGCTTCGGAACGTACTGCGCCGCGCGCTCCTCGATGGAGCCCTCCACCCGCTCGAAGCCGTACACCGGGGTGTCGGCGGGCAGCCGCTTGAGCAGCGGTTCATAGACCACCGTGGAGCCGCCGGCGGGGTGGAACACGAACACCGGAACCCGGTCGGACCCCTCGGGGCGGGCGCGCAGGGTACGGACGAACCCGTCCAGCTCGCCGGCCTCCATGAACTCGCGCACCACGGTCGCCAGTTCCTCGATGGTCGCTGCCGCCGTCACCTGCCCGGCGGTGATGGTGCCTTCGCAGCGTTCGGTGAGCCGCGCGGCGATCTTGTCCGCGGTGTCGTCGTCGACGGCCGGCAGCGGGTTGAAGATGCCGCCGGGTGACCTGCCCGTGACGATGGCCCAGGTGGCGAAGGTGACGCGCTCGGCGGCCTCGCGCGGCGGGACGTCGGTGCCCAGCGCGTCGAGGACGGCCTGCTGGGACAGGGCTTTCGCCGCACCGGCCGCGGAACTTGAGGGCGCAGCGGCACCGGGGCCGGACGGATCGGTGGGCGGCGGCTGAATGTCCGGGCCCGCCGGATTTGTGGGCGGCGGCGGGACGGCCTCAGAGCCTGCATGCGCCTCGGGGTGCTTCTCCGCGAGCTTGGCCGCAAGTGCCGCGGGGATCTCGCCGGCCGCCAGCTGGGCCGCTTCGGCGGCGATCTCCGCAGGCGTCAGCGTCTTCTGGTGCTCAGCAAGTGCGGCAACCTCGTCGCGGTGCTCGATGGCGTAGATGATCAACTGCTCGACGGCGTAAAGGTTGGCGTCGCGGACCGCGGTCAGTTGGATGGGCGGCATGTCGAAGTCGTACTCGACTCGGTTCTTGATCCGCACCGCCATCAGCGAGTCGAGGCCGAGTTCGATCAGCGGCACCTCCCACGGTAGGTCCTCGGGCTCGTAGCCCATGGCACTGCCGACGATCAGACCGAGGCGGTCATGCACGGTTTCTGTCGAGTCGGGTGACCACTTGCCCAGGAGCGCGCCGACGCCGGCGCCCGCTGCCAAGTTGTCGGTGAGGATGTCCGGAGCCGCTCCGTCGGCAACATCAGATCCGGCCTCGGATTTCGGTTCCGCCGCCACGGGGGCGGCAACGGCGACGCCCGTCGCGACTGCTGCGGGCAGCGCTCCCCCCGCGGACAGCGGGAATCCGACCCCGGCGACTCCGCCACGGCTGACGATCGCGTCGTAGACCAGGGTGAACGACTCTTCGATACGCGCGTGTACCTGGACCGACGCGCCGCCTGGGTGGCGGGTCAGTGTGGTGACCAGTCGTGCGCCGTCGCCGGGTATCGCGCGCTGCTCGGATGCATTCAGAACGGCATCCGGAAGCACCTGCGCCGCTGCGGCTTTCACCAGTGCGGCGAGATCCGTGGCGCCGTCGCCGGCGTACTCCCACACATGCCGGCCGTCCGGCATGGCGACATGGGTGCCCGGCATCAAGGCTGAGCCGTCGGCGGAGAACCTCGCGTTGAGCCAGTGCTCCTTGCGCTTGAAGTGCGTCGGCGGGATGTCGGCGTAATCCTCCGGACCTGCTGCTCGGGAGAACAGGGTGCGGAAATCCAGATCGTGGCCGTAGACGTAGAGCTGCGACATGGCAGCGACCATCGAGTCGACCTCGTCGGTCTTACGGGCCAGGGTAGCGATCAACTGTCCGTCGTGCAGTCCTGCCACGGCGGTGGTCAAGCCGACCTGCATGAGCGCCACCGGATTGGGCGCCAATTCCAGGAAGGTGGTGTGGCCGTTGTCCACGGCGTTGCCAATGGCGTGGGTGAAGTAGACGCTGTGGCGCAACCCCTTGCGCCAGTAGTCGACGTCGTGGATCTGCTCGCCGGGCCGGATGTGACTGCCCTCGTGCACCGTGGAGAAGTAGCCGATCTTGAGCGGTTTGGGAACGATCCCCTGAAGTTCGGCCGCGAGTTCTCCGAGCAACGGATCCATCTGGGTGGTGTGGCTGGCGCCCTTGGTTGCGAACTTGCGGGCGAAGCGGCCTTCCTTCTCGCAGCGTTCGATGATCGCGTCCACCTGCGCCGGCGGTCCGCCGATGACGGTCTGGCTGGGTGCGGCATAGACGCACACCTCCAAGCCGGGGAAATCGGAGAAGACGTCGGCGATCTCGTCGGCGGAGTACTCGACCAGTGCCATCAGCCGGATGTATTCGCCAAACAGCATCGCCTCGCCCTCGCCCATCAGATGCGAACGCGCACAGATGGTCCGGGTGGCATCGGCCAGCGACAGCCCACCGGCGAAGTATGCGGCGGCCGCTTCGCCGAGGGACTGCCCCACCACCGCGCCGGGTTTGGCACCGTGGTGTTTGAGCAACTCCCCGAGGGCGATCTGGATGGCGAAGATCACCAGCTGCACCACTTCGATCGGGTACTCACAGGTCTCGTCGGTGTAGTCGATTGAGTCGTCGAGGATCAGTTCAAGGATCGAGTAGCCGCGCTCGTCCTGAATGAGGCTGTCCACCTTGTTGATCCACTCCGCGAAGACCTCGTCGCGCAGGTAGAGACTCTTGCCCATCTTGCGGTGCTGGGCGCCGAATCCGGCCAGCACCCACACCGGGCCGTTGGTGACCGGGCCGTCGGCGCTGTACACCAGCGGGCTCTGCTTGCCATCGGCGATCGCGCGCAGGCCCTTGACGGCCTCGTCGTGATCGTGTGCCATCACCACGGAGCGGGAGCGGCCGTGGTTGCGCCGCGAGAGCGACCGCCCGATCGAACCCAATGACGATGCCCGGCCCGCCGGGCTGTCGATCCAGTCGGCCAGTTCGGCGGCTGCGGCCCGCTTACGCGATGTCAGAAAGCCCGAAACAGCCAGTGGAACCACGGGAGGTGGCAGTTCCTCGGCTTCCAGTTCCTCGCGGGCGACCTCGAGAAGGCGCAGGGCCTCGTCGGTGCGGCCCGGCAGTTCCGGCTCATCGCTTTCAGCTCCGTACTCCATGGCCTCGTAGTCGTACGCCGCGACGACTGCGCCTTCCGTGAGGGCTTCGTCGTCACTGTCCTCGTCGTCACTGTCCTCGACAAGCACGCCACCGACGTACACGGCATCGGCGCCGGATGTATCCGTCTGCTCCGTGGCGACTTCTGGTTCCGGTTCCGGTTCGACCAGATCCTCCGGCAGCACCTCGCGCAGCACCAGGTGGGCATTGGCGCCACCGAAGCCGAACCCGGACACTCCTGCGATGGCGTGTCCGCTGTAACGCGGCCAGTCGCTGACGGAGTCGGCGACCTTGAGACGCACGCCGGCGAAGTCGATGTAGGGATTGGGTCCGGAGTAGTTGATCGACGGCGGGATCTTGTTGTTATGCAAGGACAGGGCGACCTTGGCGATGCTCGCGGCGCCGGCTGCCGATTCGAGGTGGCCGAGGTTGGATTTGACTGCACCGAGCAGAGCGGGCTGGTCGGCGGAGCGGCCGCGGCCGATGACCCGGCCGAGGGCATCGGCTTCGATCGGGTCGCCGAGGATGGTGCCGGTGCCGTGCGCCTCGATGTAGTCGACGGTGCACGGATTGATCCCGGCATCGCGGTAGGCGCGTCGCAACACGTCGGCCTGTGCGTCGGGGTTGGGCGCCAGCATGCCGTTGGAGCGGCCGTCGTGATTGATCGCACTGCCGGCTATGACGGCAAGGATCTCGTCGCCGTCGCGGCGCGCATCGGCCAGCCGTTTGAGCACCACCACGCCGCCGCCCTCGGAGCGGGCGTAGCCGTCGGCGTCGGCGGAGAACGACTTGATCCGGCCGTCCGGAGCCAGCACTCCACCGACTTCGTCGAAGCCCAGCGTCACCGCGGGAGTGACGAGGGCGTTGACCCCGCCGGCGATCACCACATCGGCCTCGCCGGCGCGCAGTGCCTGCACACCGGAGTGCACGGCGACCAAGGACGACGAGCAGGCGGTGTCCACCGCCACCGACGGGCCACGGAAGTCGAAGAAGTACGAGACCCGGTTGGCGATGATCGAACTGGCGGTGCCGGTGATGGCGTAGGGGTGCGCGGTGCGCGGGTCCATCATCGCCAGGTAGCTGTAGTCGTTGGTGGAGCTTCCGACGAACACCCCGACGCTCTGTCCGCGCAGGCTCGAGGCCGGGATGCGGGCGTACTCCAGCGCCTCCCAGGTGAGCTCGAGCGCCATCCGCTGCTGCGGGTCGATGTTGTCGGCTTCCATCTTCGACAGCGCGAAGAACTCTGCGTCGAATCCCTTGATGTCGCTGAGGTATCCGCCGCGAGTGCGGGCCTTGCGGATCCGCTCGGCCAGCCGGGGTTCATCCATGAACTCCGACCACCGGCCCTCGGGGAGATCGGTGATGGCGTCGCGACCGTCCAGCAGGGCCTGCCACATCACCTCGGGGGTGTTCATATCGCCGGGGAAACGGGTGGCCAGTCCGACGATGGCGATCTCATCGACGTCGCGGGTGCGGGTCCAGTCCTCGCCGTCCAGCGAGGCGTCGGCCTCCGACTCGGGCTCGCCCTCGATGATCACCGTCGCCAGCGCCTCGATGGTCGGGTGACGGAAGGCCACCGTCGCGGTCAGCGTCACCCCGGTCAGGTCTTCGATATCGCTGGCCATCGCCACCGCATCGCGTGAGGACAGGCCGAGTTCCACCATCGGGGTGGACTCGTTGATCGACTCCGCGGGTTGCCCGACGGCGTTGGCCACCCAGTTGCGCAGCCACTCCCGCATCTCGCCGACGGTCATGTCGGTGCGCGGCGGGCTCAGCGCCTTCTCGGGGGCGAGAACGATCTGCGCCCGGGGTTCGGGCGCGTCGGCTTCCGGCAGATCCGGTTCAGTCACATCCGGTTCAGTCACATCCGGGTCAGGCACGTCCGAGTCAGGCATCGCCGGTGTCACACCTCATCGGGGAAGGCATTGGCGACCTTCCCGGAGCGCAGGCTCCCGTCGAGGTAGGCCGAGCGGCAGGCGCGCCGGCCGATCTTGCCGCTCGAGGTGCGAGGGATCGCGCCGGCCGGGGTGAGCAGCACGTCGCGCACGGTGACACCGTGTCGCACCGCGATGGCGGCCCGGATCGCGTCGGCGACCGGCTCAAGGTCCATCTTGTGCGCGCCGGCCGCCCGCTCGGCGACGATCACCAACTGCTCGGAGGTGTCGCCGGCGTCCCGCTTCAGACCGGCGTGCGCGTTGGCGAAGACTTCGTCGGGCAACTGATTGGCCGGGACCGAGAATGCGGCCACGAACCCGGTCCGCACCGCCTTGGTGGACTCCTGGGCGGAGTACTCCAGATCCTGCGGGTAGTGGTTGCGGCCGTCGATGATGACCAGATCCTTGGTGCGGCCGGTGATGTAGAGCTCGCCGTCGTGGTAGGCGCCGAGATCGCCGGTGCGCACCCAGGTCGCATCGTCGTTCGCGCCCTGGGCGTGCGAGGGACTGGTGCGTGACTTCAGGATGTTCTGGAACGTCGCAACCGTCTCCTCCGGCTTGTTCCAGTAGCCGGTGCCCATGTTCTGGCCGCTGATCCAGATCTCGCCGATCTGACCGTCGGCAAGCTCGGTGGCGGTGTCGTGGTCGACGATCACCGCCCACTCGGCCACGCCGATCTTGCCGGCGCCGGCCTGGGCGACGGCCGAGGGAGAGTCGTCGGGAACCGGAACGAACCGGCCGGCATTGAGCTCATCGCGGTCGACGGAGATGATCGTCGGCTCCTCCGACGACGGAGTGGTCGACACGAACAGCGTCGCCTCGGCCAGGCCGTAGGAGGGCTTGATCGCCTTGGGCTGAAAGCCGAACGGGCGGAACGCCTCATTGAATCGGTGCACGGTGGCCGCCGAGATCGGCTCGCTGCCGTTGAGGATCGCCTTGACGTTGGAGAGGTCCAGCGGCTCCTCGCCGTCCTTGGGCACACCGCGGGCCGCGGCGTGGTCGAAGGCGAAGTTGGGTGCCACCGAGATGGTGCCGCCGGTGTCTCCGGGCTGCCGGGAGATCTCGCGCATCCAGCGGATCGGTCGGCGAACGAATGCGGCCGGTGTCATGAACGTGAAGTAGTGGCCGATCATCGGCGACAGCAGGGCGGTGATCAGGCCCATGTCATGGAAGAACGGCAGCCAGCTCACGCCTCGGTCGCCCTCCTCGCCTTGGAGGGCCTCGATCACCTGGACGACGTTGGTCGCCAGGTTCGTGTGGGTGATCTGCACACCGGAGGGGATCCGGGTGGACCCGGAGGTGTACTGCAGGTACGCGATGGTGCTCTCGTCGACGCCGTAGTGCTCCCAGGTGGCGCCGACCTCGTCGGGGATCGCGTCGACGGCGATCACCCGGGGGCGCTCTTTGGCCGGCCGGGTCCGGAAGAACTTGCGGACTCCCTCGGCGGAGTCGGTGGTGGTCAGGATCGCCGCAGGGCTGCAGTCGTCGAGGACGGCGTGCAGCCGGCCGACGTGACCGGGCTCGGAGGGGTCGAACAGCGGCACGGCGATGCGGCCGGAGTACAGGGTGCCGAAGAAGGCGACCAGATACTCCAGGTTCTGCGGGCACAGGATCGCCACCCGGTCCCCGGGCTGGGTGACCTGTTGCAGTCGCGCGCCGACGGCGCGGTTGCGGGCGCTGAAATCAGCCCAGTGCAGGTCCCGTGCGACGCCGTCGCGCTCGGTGGAGAAGTCCAGGAAACGGTAGGCCAGCCTGTCGCCGCGAACCTTGGCCCACCGCTCGACGTGCTTGACCAGGCTCGCGCCTTCGGGGAAGGAGATGAGCCCGTCCTTGATGAACGGGTTATGGAACGGCATACCACTCTCCTGTCAGACCGTACGGTCTCTGGCCGGTCTGTCGCGAGGCCGCAATGCCGAGCATCGCGGTGCGCCACCGGTCCCCCTGGCGTGTGGCACCGAACCTCACAGATCGTACAGAGACCAGGCTGGCCACATATGGTCCTGACGGGTTCGGCAACCCCCGCTCGGACCGGTTCGTCTCGACCCTGTTTTCCTCGTCTTATTTTCTTCTTAATGTTAGGCCCCCCGGCGGTGCCGGCCAAATCGCACCGCCGGGCGGCCGCCGAGTTATCCGTGCGGTGGCCGCGGAGCGTTCTCGATGAGGTTCCGAGCCCAATTCAGTGTCCACGACGTGGCGGTTTGCCCGTCGAGGTTCCAGAACTCCGGCGTGTTGTAGAACGCGTGCACGGGCGCACCGGCGCCGCCGGCGAGGACTCCAAGGGTCTGCGGCAGGTTGGTGATGTTGAACGCGGACTGCGGCGCCGCGCAGATGAGATCGCCCGGCGCGCAGATCTGGAAGGTCCGGTTGTTCAGCGCGCCGAAGCCGCCCGGCCGGGCACCCGTCATGGTCAGCCCCAGCGCTGAGAGAGTGGGCACCTCCCGCAGGGTGATCTCCGCCCCCTGCCCGGGCGGGTTGAGACCGATGTCCTGGCCGACCCCGGGCTGGCGCCGGCCGTCTGCGATCAGAGCGGCACCGAGCACCAGATCCTCATCGACCGGCCCGCGGCCGTTCCCGATGTCACTGGCCAGGTCCCCGGCGATCACCGCACCCTGGGAGAAGCCGACCAACACATAACTCGTCAACGGGCAACGGTTGTTCATATCGGTCATCGCACGCACGGCGGCGCGGGTGCCTTCGGCGCGGCTGTCGTTGTAGGACATCTGTTTGTCCGCTGCCAGCGGGTTGTCGAACTGCGCGGTGTAGGGAACGGTGTACACCTGAACCCGCTCGGCGCCGAACTGCTGCTGGACCGGGCGAGTCACGTTGAGCAGCAGAGCAATTGGGAACTGGCCGGGATTGAGGGGGTCGTCGGTCGGTGAGGACTCCCAGGTTCCGGGAATCGCGATCATGCTGACGTCGGGGCAACTGGCGTCCTGAAATGCCGGACGCGGTTTCTTGCCCGGCTGGCTCGTCGGGGGCACTGCGGTCGGCGGGATCGCCGTGGTCGACGGCTCCGGACGGCGGACCACGATCACGATGACCGCGACCAGCAGAAGCACCACGACGGCCACCGCTGCGGCGGCGGCCATCGCGAGGATGCGGTGGCGTCTGCGCCGCGTGGCGGTCCGGTTGCGGGGTCGGGACTTGCCTGCCATCGCTTAGCAGAGCCGCTGGGTGGCGATACGGATGTAGGTGGCGACCGCCGCATCGGCCTGCACACCGTAGGGCGGCTTCGAGGACACCCGGGCGTCGGCCACGTCGCTGCGCACCATCGGGGCTACGTAGTCCCACACCGCCTCATCGCTCTGGCCGGCTGCGCGCGCCTGGCAGACATACGAGCCGATGCTCAGCGCCCGTAATTCATTGGACGGCTGCACTCCCGCGGCACCCAGGTCGTCCAGATATCCCCGCTGGGCGGGTGTCAGTTGAAGTGGGGCGGGTTTGGTCTGGGTGTCCGGACCGGCCGCCACGTCCACGCCGTCGGCGAACCCGCCGGAGCGTTCGGCGGCCTGTTCGGTGGGCAGTGCGACGGTGCTCACGAGATCCGCCCCCACCCCGCAACCGGCCAGCAGCCATGCCGTCGGGACTATGACACCGGCGATCCGCAGCACCGACGAGGGCGCCTGAAGCGAACGCCTTACCGCGGCCGCGGGTTTGCTGGGCGAACCGCCGCTCGAGCGCTGCACCCCACCACAGTACTGGGTTCGCGCCTACACCCGGCATCCGCGCGATTGCGGATGGTTAACGATCGGTAAGCGTGGACATCTATCCGATGACGGCGGCGATATCGCCGGCCATGGCCCCGAGCTGCCCTGACCACGTGCCCCAATCGTGGTTGCCGCCGCCGGAGAAGTCGAAGTTGCCGTTGCCGCCGCGCAGTGAGCGGTAGTGCGCGTAGAACGTCCGGGCGCTGCCCTGTGCCTGGGCACAGCCGCCGATCATGGCCGCGGGGTCGCTGCAGGTCATCACCGCCGGGCTGAAGACCCACAGCCTGGTGTTGTTGGCGACCAGCAGGTTGACGTGCACGTTGGGGTCGCGGAACTTCCACCGGCCCAGCTGTGGGGCGCCCCACATGGCTTCGACGTTGCCGCCGCCGTTGTTGATGCCGGTGGAGATCAAACCGTTCATCTGGGTGTTGGACGGGGTGAGGAATCCCGAGAGCGAGCCGGCGTAGCTGTAGCGGTCCGGGCGGAAGGTTGCGATGGTGACTGCGCCGGTGCCGCCCTGGGCGGCGCCGACGATGGCGTGCCGGTTGGGCGCCAGGCCCTTGTTGGCGGCCATCCAGTTCGGCAGCTCGTCGGCCAGGAACGTCTCCCACTGCTTGCTGCCGTCGAGTTCCCAGTTGGTGTACATCGAGTAGGCCCCACCGGCCGGAGCGGCCACCGACAGACCGGTGCCGGCCAGGGTGTTCATCGCGTTGCCGGCCGTCACCCAGTTACTGACGTCCGGAGCGGCGTTGAAGGCGTCCAGTAGGACGACCATGTGCGGGCCGCCGCCCTGGAAGGCGACGGGGATGTCGCGGCCCATCGCGGCGGACGGAACCATGAGGTACTCGACACCTTCGGCGGCGGCTGTGGGTGCCGCGCCCACGACGCCCACCCAGCCGCCGAGCACCACGACCGCGGCGCACACTACGCGAAACAGTTTGGTCAGGACCATGCCCCGTAGTGAATCACATGCACCTCGGGGCGGTTCCGGGATTGGTTGTGATACTCCGGGGGGCGCTAACCGGCCGAGGCCACTGCCGGTGCGGGGGGTGCGGGTTGCAGTAAGGGTGGCTGAACCGCACCCAGAACGCGCTGGATGTCAGGCTTCATCTGCTGAAGCTGCTGGCCCCAGTAACCCCAGCTGTGAGTTCCGTTGGCGGGGAAGTTGAACACCCCGTTGCGACCGCCCCGGGCGAGGTAGGTGTCGCGGAAGGTCTTATTGGTCCGCAGCGTGAGTCCCTCCAGGAACTTGGCGTTGATCAGGTTGCCCGCGGTGGCACCGGCGTCGAGATCGGACTGCTTGCCGTCACCGCAGTACACCCAGATCCGGGTGTTGTTGGCGATCAGGCGGCTGATGTTCACCATCGGGTCGTTGCGCTTCCAGGTGCTGTTGCCTCCCGGGCCCCACATGTCCGCCGGCTTGTAGCCGCCGGCGTCACCCATGGCCAGGCCGACCAGCTTCGGCCACCAGCCCTCGGAGAGATTCAGGAAGCCGGACAGCGAGGCCGCGTACAGGAACTGCTCGGGATGCCAGATCGCCAGCGTCAGTGCGGCCGAACCCGCCATCGACAGTCCGACCGCGGCACTGCCGGTCGGCTTGACCTGGCGATTGGCGGCCAGCCACGAGGGCAACTCGCTGGTCAGGAAGGTCTCCCACTTATAGGTGGAACAACCGGCATTGCCGCACGCGGGCTTGTACCAGTCGCTGTAGAAGCTGGACTGCCCGCCGACCGGCATGATCACCGACAGCCCCGAGTCGAGGTACCACTCGAAGGCCGGGGTGTTGATGTCCCAGCCGCTGAAGTCGTTCTGGGCCCGCAGGCCGTCGAGGAGGTAGACCGCCGGCGAATCGGCGCCCCCGCTTTGGAACTGGACTCGGATGTTCTGGCCCATGGCCCCCGATGGCACGTCGAGGTACTCCACCGGAAGCCCCGGGCGGGAGAAGGCGCCGGAAGTGGCCGAACCGCCGGACAGGCCCACCAGAGCGGGCAGTGCAGCTGCGATCGCCACCGCCACCAGGGCACGGCGCCCCCATGACCGCCTGTCACATGATCCCGTACCCATCCGAAACACCTGATCCCCGTCCTTTTCCCGTCCTGTCACCGGCCGCATCGCCGCCGGGTAGTGAACCACAGCCGACGGGCCGATCTCGAACCGTGTATCGGCGCGCGGATCACCCGGCGTTACCGCCGGCAGCGGGGCCAGCAACGGCGGTTCGCTACGGGCCGGTCGCCGGCAGTCCGGTGTAGGGCGGTGACTCCGCCGGCGGCTCGGGGACCCCGCAGCGCAGCAACTCGTAACGGGGCACCCGGTCAATGCGGTACCGGGTGAACTCCCACGCGCGGTTGAGGTTGCCGATGAACCTCGGACGGCTCATCGGATCGCGAATCGCGGACAGCATCTCGACGGTATCCGGGCAGCCCAGTGCCGCCTGGGCTTCGCGGATCCAGCCCTCGTCGAGGTACGGGGGAATCCAGGGACGCTCCTTGAGCCAGGGACCCTCGGCCACGGCCCAGTCGGCGAACAAATTCTTGTCGTGGCCGATGCGGCCGTCCTCCAGGCGGGCGGTGTGCGCCGCCAGCGGATTGGCCAGGCCGATCTGATCGAGCACCCGGGTGTTCAGGCCGACGTTCATACCCACCATGCCGAGATTGGTGAAGAACACCGTGTGCGGGGCGACCTGGGCCCGCCAGGAGTCCATCGACACCCCCGGCGGTGGCGGTGGCGGCGGCAGCGCCGGCACCACGTCCCAGACGTCGTAATTCCCGGACGGCAGCAGCAGCGCCCCGTCCGGGGTGTTGTTCAGAGCCACCAGAATCGCGCGCATCCGCGGGTAGTCCAGGTAATCGGCCGCGGTCAACGGGTGCGAGTGACCGGTCGCCTGGGAGTAGAAGCGGCGTTCATCGACGATCCCCGAGTAGGTGACTCTGGTTGCGTCCGAGCCCATTCCGGGCGAATTGGCCGCCCATGCGGCCCAGCCGGCCAGAGCGAGCCACAGGGCAGCAACGGCGGCGCGCCTGCGATCCTGAGTCCACCGGCCGGCTTCGGGAATCGTCAGCGGGATCACCGCGATCGGTGCCAGCAGACAGAACAACGGCGCCAGCAGCACGCGCCCGTGCATGAAGTCCCCGCCCTGGCGGATCCAGTACAGCCCCTGCACCACGCCGCTGAACAGCATGAAAACCACCACGGCGGATGGGCTCTGCAGACGGCGTGACACCGGATCGGGCGTGCCGGCCGACGCCGCTGCCGGCGCACGTGCCAACACCCCTGCCACC
Source organism: Mycobacterium sp. (assembly GCA_041303735.1). Taxonomy (GTDB): domain Bacteria; phylum Actinomycetota; class Actinomycetes; order Mycobacteriales; family Mycobacteriaceae; genus Mycobacterium. The sequence continues at coordinate 6,155 of JBFYOQ010000082.1, read as the reverse complement.
ACGAGGGCGAGCGCGACGAGAAGTAGCGCCGGTAGCCACAACACATAGGGAGAGGTGAAGTTCGACAGGTATGCCAGGCCCTGGCTCCATTTGCTGCCCGAGGCGTCCTTGGCCAGCGCGGTCTGCGGCACCAGCAGGCCGTAGTAGCCCATCCGGAAGATCTGGTAGGCCACCGGCAGCAGTCCCCCGGCGAGAACGATCAGGGCGCGACGGCGCCAGCCGGCCGCCGCGGCGACCATCATCGCCAGCGCCAGTCCGCCGATGAGGGCGAGTTCCGGGCGCACCAGAACACTGAGGCCCGCGACGAACGCCAGCGCGGCGGTGTGCCCCGGTCGGTACCGGCCCGGCCGCTGCGACCAGCAGATCAGCATCCACCACAGCAGTCCCAGCCAGGCCGTCACGAGGCCGTTCTCCAGGCCTGAGGTGGCGAAGTCGCGGGCCGGCGGGATGGCGATGTACACCAGCGCGCCCGCGGGCAGGAACAGCGCGCGGACCCCGACCAGGTGCGGGGCCCACAGCCGCGCGGTGCCGAGCATCGCCATGGCGACACCGGCCACACTCAAGACCAGCGCCAGCGCCAGCGCCACGTACTCCATTCGCAGCGGCCCGCCGATGACGCTGCCCAGATAGACCAGGTAGGTCCATGCGGTCGAGGTGTTGGACTCCACCCGTTCGCCGGCATTGAACACCGGACCGTTACCGGCCAACAGGTTCCGGACGGTGCGCAACACGATCAGTCCGTCATCGGCGATCCAGCGGCGCTGCCAGATACCCCATGCCCAGAGCCCGGACACCATGACCACGGTGACCCATAGGCTGATGCGGGTGGCGACGGTATAGGGGAAGACGGCCCGCCATCCGGGCTGGGGAATCGTTGTGCCCGAATGCGACTGGTGATCGCTTCGGCTGGCGGCCGGTGCGCTAGCTGACGACGATGGCGGCAACGACGGTTCCGATCCAGGCCAGTGCCAGCAGTTGCAGGACACGGTCGCGCAGGGCGATCTCCTCCGGCTCACCGGCCAGGCCGCCGTCCACATCGACGGCGTACCGCAGGATCGCGACGGTGAACGGCACCATGGAGATGACGAACCACGAACCGGTGTTGCCGTCCTGCTCGAAGGCCCACAGCCCGTAGCAGAGCACCACCGCGGTGGCCGACAGCGTCCAGACGAAGCGAAGGTAGGTGCTGGTGTAACTCTCCAGCGACTTTCGGATCTTGGCACCGGTGCGCTCGGACAGTTGCAGTTCGGCGTAGCGCTTCCCGGCGGCCATGAACAGCGAACCGAATGCCATCACCAGAAGGAACCACTGTGACAGCGGGATACCGGCAGCGACACCCCCGGCGATCGCGCGAATCAAGAAGCCCGACGACACGATGCAGATATCAAGAACCGCTTGGTGTTTCAGGCCGAAACAGTAGGCCAGCTGGATGGCCAGGTAGACGGCCATCACCAGGGCGAGCTGGGGGGTGACCCACCACGAGATCAGCAGACACCCGATGCCCATCGCGGCGGCGATTCCGTAGGCCAGCCCCACCGGCAGCACGCCGGCTGCGATCGGCCGGAACCTCTTGGTGGGGTGTTCGCGGTCGGCCTCCACGTCCCGCGCGTCGTTCACCAGATATATCGAGGAGGCGGCCAGGCAGAAGGCCACGAACGCGATCGACACCTTGTAGAGCACGTCGCGGTAGTCGTAGCTGACGTCGCCGCCGAGGGCTGCCAAGGGTGCGGCGAGCACCAACAGGTTCTTGACCCACTGGCGCGGACGGAGTGCTTTGACGATGCCGGCCGGCAGGTTTCGCGGGGGACCGGCAACGGGTGCCTCACTCATGAGTCTGCGCTCTCCTTCCGGGCCCCCCGAGGTGAGCGGCAGTCGCCGCAACGGCGGTGCCGACACCCATTCCAGCGAGCACATCGCTGGGGTAGTGCACACCGAGCACCAGGCGGGACACTGCCATCAACGGCACCACCACCAGTGGCAACGGCGACCGGGTGGCGCGACACAGCAGAATCGCCGCGGCGGTGCTGGAGGTGGCGTGCGCGGACGGGAAGCTCAACGCACTCGGAGTCGACACGTTCACGGCGATGGCCGGGTCGTTGGGCCGGGCCCGCCGCACCACCATCTTGATCACGATCGCGGCCGCGTGGGCGGCCAGCGCTCCGACTCCCACCAGCAACCACTCCTTGCGACGTCGCCGGGACAGCAGCGCACCGCCGGCCGACAGCGCCACCCATCCGGCGGCATGCTCACCGAAGTGCGACATGGCCCGAGATGCGCTGACGACGCCGGGTGCGCCGAGAATGGACTGCACGCTCACCAGTGCGGCTACCTCGTCAGGCATCGACCCGCGATTCTTCCAACAGGACCGACTCCCATTTCTGCTTGCTGGCCAGTACCGGCAGTGCCTCCCGGTAGACCCGCCGCATATGGTCGTAGCGTCGCGCCAGCGCGATGTGCCGACGCAGTGAAGCCTTGAGCAGATCGAACATCTTCGCCCGGTCACGCTGGCGGTAGACCACCCCGCGACCGTCGGCCGTGGTGACCGTCACGCCGTCGACGTTGCACAGCAGGAACCACCGGGCGTCCTGGGTGGCCACGTTGAGTTGAGGCTGATCGTGGTGGGCCGGGTCCGCCTCCCGAAGCTGGGTTATCAGTCCGCGGATGAGCCGGAAACCGATCGCGGGCAGTGACACCGGCGGCTTGTGCGCTCTGGTCCGACCGCTCGGGGCGGGCAGTGACGTGGCGCCGGGCAGCACCACCGCATCGGGGTACTGCTGCCTCAGCGCCTTGACCTCAGGTAACGCGGATTCCAGAATCGAGAAGATATGCTCCGGCCCCGCAAGAAAGTCGTCGATCGCCTTGTTCTGGATCGCCACGGTCGAATATTCAAGGCACAGAAGGTGTTTGAGGGTTGCCTTGAGCGAGCTCTTGAGAAGCCCCCGGACCGGGCCGTCCCAGTGCAGAGCCGACACCACGAGGCGGTTACGCAGGTGGAAATACGCCTGCCAGTCGATCGCGTCGTCTTTGTCACTCCACGCCATGTGCCAGATCGCGGTCCCGGGCAGGGTCACCGTGCCGTAGCCGTGTTCACGCGCGCGCAGACCGTAGTCGGCGTCGTCCCACTTGATGAACAGCGGCAGCGGCTGACCGAGTTCCTCGGCGACCCGCCGGGGGATCATGCACATCCACCAGCCGTTGTAGTCGACGTCGATGCGGCGGTGCAGCAGCTTGCTGCGGCCCTCGACATCTTCTCCATCAAGGGGGTAGCTGGCGAAGTCGTGGTCGTACTCGGTGAATGGGGCGTTGGTCCACATGAAGTTCGACTGGTCAACCACCTCCCCCATCACGTGCAGGTGCGAGGGCTCCTGAAGATTGAGCATCTGGCCGCCGATGAGCGTGGGTGACTCGGCGAAGCGGCTGAGCGCCAGCGCTCGCAGGATGGAATCGGGTTCGACGCGGATGTCGTCGTCCATGAACAAAATCTGCTCGCAGTCTGTGTTCTTCAACGCCTCGTACATGACCCGGCTGTAACCACCGGAGCCTCCCAGGTTCGGCTGGTTGTGGATTGACAACCGATCGCCGAGCGCGGTGGCGGCTATAGCGAAGTCCGGGTGATTCCTGGCCTTGTCGGTTCCCTGATCCGCAATGATCACCGCACCGATGACGTTGTCCACCAGGGGATCCGAGGTCAGCGCCCGCAGCGCATTGACGCAGTCGGCCGGCCGATTGAAAGTCGGGATACCGACGGCGATGTTCGCCCTGCCGGGCGCCGGAACCGGGGCGTACCAAGCTGCGCTGTGCACCGTGACCCTGCTGTCGGTGGTGATGTCGAACCAGATCCAGCCACCGTCTTCGAACGGGGCCAGTTCGATCTCGAACTCCGCGTACGCAGCCGTCGACGAATCCTGGCTGACCACGCTGGTCCCGCCCACGCTGATCCGGGATCCGGTGGCTTTGGACCGGTAGACGTCGACGCGCGCGCTGCCGGTCAGTTCCACCCGCAGCACCACCGATGACAGCGTCGACCAGCGCCGCCAGTAGCTTGCCGGAAACGCGTTGAAGTAAGTGGCGAACGACACCTCGGACTCCGTGCCGATCTCCAGGCAGGTCCGGCTGACGGAGTGCGCGCGGCGGGCGTTGGTCTCGGACTCCTCGATGTAGAGCTTGCGGACGTCAAGCGGCTCGCCCGGCCGGGGCAGGATGACGCGGGCCAGCAGGCTGACCGCCCGGGACGGCCCTGAAGTGATGGGACCGGAGGGAATGTCGCTCATGCCTGGCCGCCTTCGTTGCCGGCGCCGTCGCTCAGTGGCACTCCGTCGCGCAGGTGCGGTGCGAGGGAGTTGTCGAACATGCTCAGCGCGCTGGCGATGGCCATGTGCATGTCGAGGTATTGGTAGGTGCCGAGCCGGCCGCCGAACAACACGTTCGCCGTCGCTGTCTCGTCTCGGGCCTTCGCCCGGTAGGCGGCCAGCACCGTGCGGTCGGTCTCGGTGTTGATCGGGTAGTAAGGCTCGTCATCGTCGTCGGCGAACCGGGAATACTCTCGCATGATGACGGTCTTGTCGGTCGGGTAGTCCCGCTCCGGGTGGAAGTGACGGAACTCGTGGATGCGGGTGTACGGCACCCGAGGATCGTTGTAGTTCATCACCGGTGTGCCCTGAAAGTCGGCACAGTCGAGAACCTCGACCTCGAAATCCAAAGTGCGCCAGCCTAACCGGCCCTCGGCGTATTGGAAATAGCGGTCAAGCGGACCGGTGTAAACCACCGGCGCATCGGGGCTGGCCGCCCGCAGCCCATCGCGCACGTCGAACCAGTCGGTGTCTGTGCGCACCTCGATCCGCTCGTCGGACGCCATGTTCTGCAGCCAGGCGGTGTAGCCGTTGACCGGCAGGCCCTCGTAGGTGTCGTTGAAGTAGCGATTGTCGAAGGTGTAGCGAACAGGCAGCCGGCTGATGGTGGAGGCAGGCAGTTCTTTGGGGTCGGTCTGCCACTGCTTGGCGGTGTACCCCTTGACGAACGCTTCGTAGAGTGGGCGGCCGATCAACGAGATCGCCTTTTCCTCGAGGTTCTGCGCGTCGGCGGTGTTGATCTCGGAGGCCTGCCCGGCGATCAGGGCGCGGGCCTCGTCGGGGCTGTAATAGCGGCCGAAGAACTGCGACACCAGGCCCAGCCCCATCGGGAACTGATAGGCCTGTCCATCGTGCATGGCGAAGACCCGGTGCTGATAGGACGTGAAATCGGTGAACTGCCGCGCGTAGTCCCACACCCGCTCATTGGAGGTGTGGAACAGATGCGCCCCGTAGCGGTGAATCTCGATGCCGGTGGTCGGTTCGGGTTCGGAGTACGCGTTGCCGCCGATGTGGGAGCGCTGTTCGACAACCAGGACCCGCTTGCCGAGTTGGGATGCGGCCCGTTCGGCAACGGTCAGGCCGAAAAAGCCTGAACCAACGACGAGAAGATCGAATTCGCCCGCGGCGCCGGCCCCGGCATTTCGCGCGGGATTTGTCGAAGTCATCGGCCCATACGTTATCCGACGCACCGGCCGGTACACCGCAGCGCGAGGCGGGCGGTGTGCGCAAACGACCCCTCGTCGCCGGCGTGAGAGCAACGGTGCAATGTCGCGATTGGCTCACGATTGCGCATCGTCACTCCAGTCACAGCAACCTCAGACGTAACATCAGACGCGTCAGCTTCGACCTCGGCAGAAAGCCGGTCGGCGGGGTTGGCGACGAGGTTTTACACAAGGTGATTCCGCGTAGCTCAGATTGAGGAGACTTCCGTGCCGAACCGACGTCGACGCAAGATCTCGACAGCGATGAGCGCTGTCGGCGCCCTGGCCGTCGCAACACCCTTCGCGGCGGTCGCTGTCATCCAGCTGACCGGCGATGGTGCGGGTACGCCGCAACACCGCGAATTCACCCGGGCCGCCGTCGTAACCGACCTGCCCAACGAGATCATTTCCGCCCTGCAGCAGGGTTTGGCCCAATTCGGGATCAACCTGCCGCCGCTGCCTACCGGGCTGAGTCCCGCCGGTGCGCAACCAGTGCAGACCGGTCCGAGCCTGACCACGCCGAGCCTGACCGATCCGGGGCTCACCATGCCGCAGTTGGGCCCGAACCCGGCGCTCACCAGCCCGTCAGCCCTGTCTCTTATAC
>JBFYOQ010000081.1:0-14407 GCA_041303735.1 Mycobacterium sp. | reverse complement strand
CATGGCCGGCTGGCTGGGGCTGGCGGCGGTGAGCGTCGGTGACCGCGGCGACTTAACCGCGGCGCTGGGCCGGTTGCTCTGAGCTGCGCTCGATTGTGCGGTTTCGTGCAGGACACGCCGTCACAGCGTTGAATTCCGCACAGTCGTGGCGGAGGCGCCGTCGGTTCAGCCGAAAACACCCCCGTTAGGGTTCTCCCGTGGCACAGACAGCACCTCTGCGCGTGCAACTCATCGCGAAGACCGAGTTCCGCGCACCCGCGGACGTGCCGTGGGACACCGACGCCGACGGCGGCCAGGCGCTCGTGGAGTTCGCCGGCCGGGCCTGCTACCAGAGCTGGTCGAAACCCAACCCGCGCACCGCGACCAACGCCTCCTACATCTCCCACATCGTGGAGGTCGGGCACTTCTCGGTGCTCGAGCATGCGTCGGTCTCCTTCTACATCACCGGGGTGTCGCGGTCGTGCACCCACGAGTTGATCCGGCACCGGCACTTCTCCTACTCCCAGCTCTCCCAGCGCTACGTCCCCGAGGACGACGCCCGGGTGGTGCTGCCACCCGGACTCGACGACGACCCCGACCTGCGGCAGATCGTGCTCGACGCCGCCGACGCCAGCCGGGCCGCCTATCTGGAGGTGCTGGAGCGACTCGAGGCGAAGTTCGCCGAGGCGCCCAACGCCGTGCTGCAGCGCAAGCAGGCCCGCCAGGCCGCGCGGGCGGTGCTGCCCAACGACACCGAGACCCGCCTCGTGGTGACCGGCAACTACCGGGCGTGGCGGCACTTCATCGCGATGCGCGCCAGTGAGCACGCCGACACCGAGATTCGCCGGCTCGCCCTCGCCTGCCTGCGTGAGCTGAGCGCCGTGGCGCCCGCGGTGTTCGCCGATTTCGAGATCACCGTGCTGGCCGACGGCAGCGAGGTGGCGACCAGCCCGCTTGCTACTGAGCTGTAGCAACTGAGATATATCCAGACCGGGTAACCTAAGGGCCCGTGAGTACCAGCGGATTCGATCCCGGCGCGCGGCTGGGCACGGTGCTGACCGCGATGGTGACACCGTTCGCCGCCGACGGGTCCCTGGACACCGCCGCCGCGGCCCGGCTGGCCACCCGACTGGTGGACGCCGGATGCGACGGGCTGGTGCTGTCCGGCACCACCGGGGAGTCACCGACCACCACCGACGACGAGAAACTCACCCTGGTCCGCGCCGTGCTCGAGGCGGTGGGCGATCGTGCCCGCATCATCGCCGGCGCGGGAACCTACGACACCGCGCACAGTGTGCGACTGGCCAAGTCCTGCGCGGCCGAAGGCGCGCACGGGCTGCTCGTGGTCACCCCGTACTACTCGCGGCCTCCGCAGAGCGGCCTGGTGGCGCACTTCACCGCCGTCGCCGACGCCACCGACCTACCCGTGGTGCTCTACGACATCCCGCCGCGGTCAATGATTCCCATCGAGTGGGACACGCTGCGGACGCTGGCGCGGCACCCCAACATCGTCGCGGTCAAAGACGCCAAGGGTGATCTGCTGGGCGCCGCGGCGGTGATGGCCGAGACCGGTCTGGCCTACTACTCCGGTGACGACGCGCTGAACCTGCCTTGGCTGGCTGTCGGCGCGGTGGGATTTGTCAGTGTGTGGGGCCATCTCGCGGCGGGCCCGCTGCGAGATATGTTGACCGCGTTCAACTCCGGCGATCTGGCGACCGCGCGCAAGATCAGCGTCACGCTTGCCCCGCTGAACGATGCGCAGACCCGGCTGGGCGGTGTGACGCTGTCCAAGGCCGGACTGAAGCTGCAGGGCTTCGAGGCCGGCGACCCCCGCTTGCCGCAGATGCCCGCCACCGCTGAGCAACTCGACGAGCTGGCCGCCGACATGCGGGCGGCCAGTGTGCTGCGCTCATGATCGAAGACCTCAAGGCACCGCCGCCGCTGGAACCGGGCGCACTGCGCGTCACCGCACTCGGCGGCATCGGCGAGATCGGCCGCAATATGACGGTCTTCGAGCACCTCGGCCGCCTGCTGATCGTGGACTGCGGGGTGCTGTTCCCCAGCCACGACGAACCCGGTGTGGATCTGATCCTGCCCGACTTCCGCCACATCGAAGACCGCCTCGACGACATCGAGGCACTGGTGCTCACCCACGCGCACGAGGACCACATCGGCGCCATCCCGTTCCTGCTCAAGCTGCGCTCTGACATCCCGATCGTCGGGTCGCGGTTCACCCTCGCCCTGGTCGCCGAGAAGTGCCGGGAGCACCGGATCACTCCCGAGATTATGGTGGTCGCCGAGGGCCAGCGCAGCACCCACGGTGTGTTCGAGTGCGAGTACTTCGCGGTCAACCACTCCATCCCGGATGCGCTGGCCATCGCCATCCACACCGGTGCGGGAACGGTGCTGCACACCGGCGACATCAAACTCGATCAGCTCCCACTGGACGGCCGCCCCACCGATCTGCCGGGAATGTCGCGGCTCGGCGACGCCGGGGTGGATCTGTTCCTCTGCGACTCCACCAACGCCGAGGTCCCCGGCGTCGGCCCGTCGGAGAGCGAGGTCGGCCCCACGCTGCACCGGCTGATCCGCAACGCCGAGGGCAAGCGGGTGCTGGTGGCCTGCTTCGCCTCCAACGTCGACCGGGTGCAGCAGATCGTCGACGCCGCCGTCGCCCTGGGCCGGCGGGTGTCGTTCGTCGGCCGCTCGATGGTGCGCAACATGGGCATCGCCCGCGAACTCGGGTTCCTCACGGTGGAGGACCGCGACGTCGTCGACATCGGCGTCGCCGAGGAGATGGCTCCGGATCAGCTGGTGCTGATCACCACCGGAACCCAGGGCGAGCCGCTCTCGGCGCTGTCGCGGATGGCGCGCGGCGAGCACCGCAGCATCTCCATCACCGCGCAAGATCTGATCATCCTGTCCTCCTCGCTGATCCCCGGCAACGAGGAGGCGGTGTTCGGTGTGATCGACGCGCTGTCGCGGATCGGTGCCCGCGTGGTCACCAATGCACAGGCGCGCGTTCACGTCTCGGGTCACGCCTACGCCGGCGAATTGCTGTTCCTCTACAACGCGGTGCGTCCCCGCAACGTGATGCCCGTCCACGGGTACTGGCGTCATCTGCGGGCGAACGCCAAACTGGCCGTCCTCACCGGGGTCCCGGAGGAGGCGGTCATGCTCGCCGAGAACGGCGTCAGCGTGGATCTCATGGCCGGTAAGACCCGAATCTCGGGTGCGGTGCCGGTGGGCAAGATGTTCATCGACGGACTGGTGAGCGGCGACGTCGGGGACGCGACTCTGGGGGAGCGGCTGATCCTCAGTTCGGGGTTCATCGGGGTGACGGTGGTGGTGCACCGCGGCACCGGCCGCATGGCCGCCCCGCCGCATCTGCACTCACGCGGGTTCTCCGAGGATTCCAAGGCGCTGGAGCCCGCAGTCCGCAAGGTCGAGAAGGAACTGGAAGCCCTTGCCGCCGACAACGTCAGCGATCCGATCCGCATCGCCCAGGCGGTGCGGCGCTCGGTGGGTAAGTGGGTCGGCGAGGTCTATCGCCGCCAGCCGATGATCGTCCCGACGGTGCTCGAGGTCTGAGCCGTCTCAGCGTTTGTTGACGAATCCGGCGTCCACCGGAAGTGCCACCCCGGTCACATACCGCGCGGCATCGGACACCAGCCACAGCACCGCGTTGGCGATGTCGTCGGCCTCGAGGGTCTGCACCGGAAGCGCGTTGGTCATGTCCGGCCCGCGTGTGTGCTGCTGGGCGATGCCGTCAAGCCAGGAGCGGGTGAATTCGTTGTCGATCATCGGGGTGTCCACCCCCGCCGGGTGCACCGAGTTCACCCGGATGCTGTAGGTGGCAAGGAAATTCGCATAGGCCCGCATCAGCCCCACGACACCGTGTTTGGCCACCGTGTAGCCCAGCGATCCGGCGATCGGGGCGCCGATGCCGACCAGGCCGGCCACCGAACTGGTCAGCACCACCGAGCCGCCCTCGCCCTGTTTGATCAGCGGCCGCATCGCCACATCCACCGTGTGGTAGACGCCGGTGAGGTTCACATCGAGGACGTCCTGCCAGGCGTCCTCGCCCATCATCGGCGCGATGCCGGCGTTGGCGATCACGATATCGAGGCGGCCCAACTCGGCGATGCCCTCGGCGAGTGCTGTCTTCAGCGCGGCGCGGTCACGCACGTCGGCCTGGCGCGCGACGATCCGGGCGCCGGTGTCCTCGACCAGTTTCACCGTCGCCGCGAGGTCCTCCGGGGTGGCCAGCGGGTAGGGAACACTGGCGATCTGCTCGCACAGGTCCACCGCGATGATGTCGGCACCCTCGGCCGCGAGTTTGACGGCGTGCGCCCGGCCCTGCCCGCGGGCGGCGCCGGTGATGAACGCGACTTTTCCGCGCAGTGCGTCCACCTTCAGGCGCGCAACTGACCCTTGGCCGGGTCTCCGGCCGGGATGGGCTCGAGCATCTTGATATCGGGCGCGCCGTCGAGGTGATCGCCGATGGCGCCGAACAGGACACCGAATGCCGGCGCCTTGCTGTGTGCCTGCAGCGCATCGCCGTCGGCCCACTGCTCGATGAACACGAACGTGTCGCCGGTCCGGTGCAGCGAGTACAGCTCGCAGCCGGGCTCGTCGTGGACCTCGGCGATAGCCGTCTCGCATGCGGCCCGGACGGCCTCGGCGGACTCGGGCTTGGCGGTGAAGGACGCGACGATGACGACGGGCATGTGGTGGCTCCTGGTTTCGGGCTCCGGGCAACGGGCGATCGGACTCCACCGTAGATTGTCACCGATCCCAGGAAGGCCCCGGTGTGGAAAAGTCCCAAGACCGCAAGTCGCTGTACATGACGGTGCTGATGACACCGGACATGGCGAATTTCTCCGGCAACGTCCACGGTGGCACGCTGCTGAAACTGCTCGACCAGGTGGCCTACTCCTGCGCCAGTCGCTACGCGGGCACCTATGTGGTGACGCTCTCGGTGGACCGGGTGCTCTTCCGGGACTCCATCAGGGTGGGGGAGTTGGTGTCGTTCTCGGCGTCGGTGAACCACACCGGCCGCACCTCCCTGGAGGTGGGCATCCGGGTGGATACCGAGAACATCCGCGACGGCAGTCGCCGCCACACCAACAGCTGCTACTTCACCATGGTGGCCGTCGACGAGGCCGGGGCGCCGGTGCCGGTGACTCCGCTGGTCCCGGTCACCGACCTCGACCGCGACCGCTTCCAGGCGGCCGCCAGCCGCCGCGCCGCCCTGCAGGCCGCGTTCGCCGATTGATTGCGGTCTTGCAACGGCCCGCACGCGAGCCGTGTTGCCTATGGTGCTGGTGATACCGGTGGGACTAATCTTCGGCCATGGCGAATAAGACCGCCGCTCGCTCCGGCGCGCGTCCGACCAGGTCACAAGGCACGTCCAGGTCGAAAGGCGCCTCGGCGGCGAAGCGGTCCCAGCCCTCGCCTCCGCGCCGTAAGCCGACGGCGGCCACGTCGCCGTCCACGCTGTCGCTGGCCGCCGCCGGGGGCGCCCGTGCGGCCCGGGCCGGCTGGCTGGCGATGGCCCGCGGCGCCGGATCGGCCGCACGCTCGGTCGGCCGGGCCCGCGACATCGAGCCGGCCCACCGTCGCGACGGCATCGCCCTGGGTCTGTTCGCACTCGCGGTCGTCATCGCGGCCGCCTGCTGGTTCGACGCCGCCCGGCCGGTCGGCAGCTGGATCGACTCGGTGCTGCGGACGCTCGTCGGCGGTGCGGTGGTGCTGCTGCCGCTGCTGGCCGCAGGCGTCGCGGTGCTGTTGATGCGCACCGAACCGCATGAGCAGGCCCGGCCGCGGCTGGTTCTCGGCGCGGCGATGATCGGGTTGCCGGTACTGGGGCTGTGGCATCTGTGGTCGGGCTCGCCCGCGGACCCGGTCGGCCGCCAGCACGCCGGCGGGTTCATCGGCTTCGCCGTCAGTGGCCCGCTCTCCGATGGCGTCACCGCCTGGATCGCCACCCCGCTTCTGGTGTTCGCCGTCCTCTTCGGAGTGCTGCTGATCACCGGCACGACGCTTCGGGAACTGCCGGAGACGCTGTACGAGATGTTCAGCACCCGGTTCAGCCGCCGGTACGGCGAGCACTACGACGTCGACGGCAACGACGATGACGACGGCACTGCGGCCGCTGTGGGCCGGGCTCCCCGCGGTGAGGTCGCCGACGACTTCTCCGACGGCTACTACGACGATCCGCGCGCCTACGCCGACGAGCCGCAGTCCTGGCCGGGCACCGCCGCGCCGGGCGGCTCCCCGTACGACAATTATCCGCTCGACGAGGCGGCGCCGGGAATTGTGGCTGGGGCGATGGCCACTCGCGGAGGAGTGGCGGCGATGGCCACCGAGCCGATCAAGCCCCGCCGCAAGAAGCCGGCGGCCAAACCGAGATCGGCTACCGTGCCGGCGGAGCGCGCGGTTGAGGGCAATTACCGGCCGCCGTCGCTGGATCTACTGATCCCCGGCGACCCGCCCAAGCGCCGTAGCGCCGCCAATGACCAGATGGTGGAGGCGATCTCGACGGTTCTGCAGCAGTTCAAGGTCGACGCATCCGTCACCGGCTGCACCCGCGGACCGACGGTCACCCGCTACGAGGTGGAGCTCGGCCCCGGTGTGAAGGTTGAGAAAATCACTGCGCTGCAACGCAATATCGCCTACGCGGTGGCCACCGAGAGCGTGCGCATGCTCGCACCGATACCCGGAAAGTCCGCCGTGGGCATCGAGGTGCCCAACACCGACCGCGAGATGGTCCGCCTGGCGGACGTTCTCACCGCGCCGTCCACCCGCCGTGACCACCACCCGCTGATGATCGGCCTCGGCAAGGACATCGAGGGCGACTTCATCTCGGCCAACCTGGCGAAGATGCCGCACCTGCTGGTCGCGGGTTCGACCGGATCGGGCAAGTCCAGCTTCGTCAACTCGATGCTGATCTCGCTGCTGGCGCGGGCTACGCCCGAGGAAGTCCGGATGATCCTGATCGACCCGAAGATGGTGGAACTGACTCCCTACGAAGGCATTCCGCATCTGATCACCCCGATCATCACCCAGCCGAAGAAAGCCGCCGCCGCGCTGACCTGGCTGGTCGAGGAGATGGAGCAGCGCTACCAGGACATGCAGGCGTCCCGGGTGCGCCACATCGACGACTTCAACGCCAAGGTGCGCTCCGGGGCGATCACCACCCCGCTGGGCAGCGAGCGCGTGTACAAGCCCTACCCCTACATCGTGGCGATCGTCGACGAGCTTGCCGACCTCATGATGACCGCGCCGCGCGACGTCGAGGACGCCATCGTGCGGATCACCCAGAAGGCGCGCGCGGCAGGCATCCATCTGGTGCTGGCCACCCAGCGGCCGTCGGTGGATGTGGTGACCGGGTTGATCAAGACCAACGTGCCGTCGCGTCTGGCGTTCGCCACCTCGTCGCTGACCGACAGCCGGGTCATCCTCGACCAGCCGGGCGCCGAAAAGCTCATCGGCATGGGCGACGCGCTGTTTCTGCCGATGGGCGCCAATAAGACGATCCGGCTTCAGGGCGCCTACATCAGCGACGAGGAGATCCACGCCGTGGTGCAGGCCTGCAAGGACCAGGCCGAGCCCGAGTACACCGAAGGCGTCACCGCCGCCAAGTCCAGCGCGGACCGCGCCGACGTGGATCCCGACATCGGCGACGATATGGACGTGCTGCTGCAGGCCATCGAGTTGGTGGTCTCCAGCCAGTTCGGATCCACCTCGATGCTGCAGCGCAAATTGCGGGTCGGCTTCGCCAAGGCCGGCCGGTTGATGGACCTGATGGAGAACAACGGCATCGTCGGGCCGTCGGAGGGCTCCAAGGCTCGCGATGTGCTGGTCAAGCCCGAGGAACTCGCGGCCACCCTGGCGGCGATCCGGGGCGGGGGCACCGACGATGACGATGACGACGACGGCGTGCCGGAAGACTTCTGACGAAGTCGCGGGCGTGAGGGCGAAGGATCAGAGCACCAGCAGCATCCGGGTGTTTCCCAGGATGTTCGGTTTGACGTAGCTCAGGTCGAGGAACTCGGCCACGCCGATGTCATATGACCGGCACATCTCCTCGAACACCTCGGCGGTGACGGGCGTGCCCTCGATCTCGGCGAAGCCGTGCCGGCCGAAGAACTCCGTCTCGAAGGTGAGCACGAACAACCGCTGGAGTTCGAGTTCGCGGGCCACCGCCAGCAACCGGTCGACGATCGCGTGCCCGACACCTTCGCCCCTGACCGCGGGGTCGACCGCCACGGTTCGGACTTCGCCGAGGTCGGCCCACAGCACATGCAGCGCCCCGCAGCCGATCACCGTGCCGCCGCGCTCGGCGACCCAGAACTCCTGTACTGCCTCGTACAGGGTGACCAGGTTCTTCTCCAGCAGGATCTTGCCGGCGTAGGTGTCCACCAGGTGCTTGATCCGGGGGATGTCGGAGGTGCGGGCGCGCCGGACGGTGACGTCGGGGGAGGAGTCGGCCACCGCGCAACCCTATCGCTGTGTGCGTGGCGGAATCGGCAACCGATAATCTGTTTGCCGTGCCGGGCCAACCGCAAACTCCACCGGTGGTCCGGCATGTGCCCGTCGCCAACGTCGCTAATGCGCTGACGGCTCTGCGTCTGGTCCTGGTCCCGGTTTTCCTGCTCTTCCTGTTCGCCGGGGACGGCCACGAGACGGCCAGCCGGATCACGGCCTTCGTGATCTTCGCGGTAGCGGTCCTCACCGACCGCCTCGACGGCGCGCTGGCCCGCACCTACGGAATGATCACCGAGTTCGGCAAGCTCGCCGACCCGATCGCGGACAAGATGCTCATCGGCGCCGCGCTCATCGGGCTGTCCATGCTGGGCGATCTGCCGTGGTGGGTGACCGCGGTGATCCTGGTCCGCGAGATCGGCGTCACCCTGCTGCGGTTGGCGGTGCTGCACCGCGGGGTGATCCCGGCCAGCCGTGGCGGCAAGCTCAAGACCCTGGTCCAGTCCATCGCCATCGGGCTGTTCATCCTGCCGCTACAGGGCTGGCCGGAGATCTGGACCACCGTCGCCTGGTGGGTGATGGGCGCAGCCATCGTCCTGACCGTCCTCACCGGCGTCGATTACGCCGTCTCGGCAGTGCGGGAGGCCCGGGCGCGGCGGTGACGGCCGGGAACGACCCGGCCGGGAACCAAACATCCCCCGGCGGCGTTATCACTAGTGCCGCGCCGTGATGCGGCGAGATGACGACCCATGGAGGACGGCGATGGTTCTGCTGCGTGAAGTGATCGGCGATGTCCTGCGCCATGCGCGCACGTCGCAGGGGCGCACCTTGCGGGAGGTCTCCAACTCCGCCCGGGTCAGCCTGGGTTACCTCTCCGAGGTGGAGCGCGGCCGCAAAGAGCCTTCCAGCGAGTTGCTGAGCGCGATCTGCACAGCTCTGGAGGTGCCGTTGTCGCGGGTGCTCGCCGATGCCGGCGCCGAGATGGCCTGCCAGGAGGATGTGGCCCGGTTGGCTACTCTCCCGCGGGGCCCGGTCATGGCTGCCCGTGCCGCGATGGCGGTGGCCTGAACCGAGGCCTGAATCGAGGCCTGAACCGAGGCCTGAGCGGGTCGAATGCCCGGGACTTCGCCACGCGGCTGCGCCCGGGCTACCGGACCCGATAAATTGGGCGGCGGTTCAATTGTTTTCACCCGGCACCGACAACCGGCACCGACAACCGGCACCGTAATGCGGCATTCGACTCAGAGGCGGAGTAAGTACATGGCCAACCCGTTCGTCAAGGCGTGGAAGTACCTGATGGCGCTGTTCAGCTCCAAGGTCGACGAGTACGCAGACCCCAAGGTGCAGATCCAGCAGGCCATCGAGGATGCCCAGCGCCAGCACCAGGCGCTCACCCAGCAGGCGGCCCAGGTGATCGGCAATCAGCGTCAGCTCGAGATGCGGCTCAACCGCCAGCTGGCCGATATCGAGAAGCTGCAGGCCAATGTGCGCCAGGCCCTGACGCTGGCCGACCAGGCCACCGCCGCCGGGGACGCCGCGAAGGCCACCGAGTACACCAACGCCGCGGAAGCCTTCGCCGCACAACTGGTGACCGCCGAGCAGAACGTTGAAGACCTCAAGACCCTGCATGACCAGGCCCTGCAGGCCGCCATGCAGGCCAAGAAGGCCGTCGAGCAAAACGCCATGGTGCTGCAGACCAAGATCGCCGAGCGCACCAAACTGCTCAGCCAGCTCGAGCAGGCCAAGATGCAGGAGCAGGTCAGCGCGTCGCTGCGGTCGATGAGCGAGATCGCCGCTCCTGGCAATACCCCGAGCCTCGACGAGGTTAGGGAGAAGATCGAGCGCCGCTACGCCAACGCCATGGGCTCGGCCGAGCTGGCGCAGAACTCGGTCCAGGGCCGGATGATGGAAGTCCAGCAGGCGTCGGTCCAGATGGCCGGGCACTCCCGTCTTGAGCAGATCCGAGCGTCGATGCGCGGCGAGGCGCTGCCTTCGGGCGGCGCGGCCGCACCGGCCACGCCGGCCACCCCGGCCAGCACGCCCGAACCCGAGAAACCGATCGGTCAGTAGCGTCAGGAGATGAACACTCGATGGCGGTGAGTCCAGGACAGTCCCGGTCGATGGTGCAGCGCGGCGTCGACACCGTCAGCGAGTACGCCGACGTCGCGGCATCCACACTCAGCAGCCTGTCCGATCCCCGTTCACGGCTGCTGCGCAAACGGCGCTGGGCGCTGCGACTGGGCCTGCTGTTCTCCTCGGCGACAGCGTTCTGGGTGGGGCTGACCGGGCTGCTGGCGGCGTGGAGCACTCCGGTGTGGGCGCTCATCGTCACCGGCGCTATCGCCGCCGGCGCCGCGGTGCCCGGCACCCTGTTCCTGCTGCGCTACCGGTGGCTGCGCGGCGAACCGCTGCCGCCGCAGCGTGAGGTCAGCGGTCGTCGGCTGCCCCCACCCGGCTCGGTGGCCCGGCCGGCGATGTCGGCGCTGGCCGCCTCCGAGCGGGGTCTGCATTCGCTGCTCGGTGTGCTCGAGCGGGGGAAGATGTTGCCCGCCGATGAGATCCGCGAACTGACGGCTGCGGCCGGACATTCCGCCGCGACCATGACGGCCACGGCCGCTGAAGTGGTGTCGATGGAGCGCGCCGGGGCACAGGCTCCCGACTCGCGCGGGTATCTGGCGCCGACGATCAACGCGCTCACCGCGCAACTCACCAGTGGGGTGAGTCAGTACAACGAGATGGTGACAGCAGCGGCCCAACTGGTGGCCTCGGTGAACGCGGGCTCACCCGGGCAGGTCTCCGAGCAGCGCTGCCGCGGGGAACTGGCCCATGCCACCGACCGCCTGCTGGGGTGGGCGCAGGCGTTCGAGGAGCTCGGGCCGGCCCGGTAAGGGCCTTACAGCGCCGGACGCAGCCCCGGGATGACGGCGCCGACGAGGCCGCGGGCGATCGCCTTGGTGAAGTCGAACATGTCGAAGTAGTCGCGCCACAGGGTGATGCGGCCGTCACGCACCTCGAACACCCCGCACACCCAGAACTGCAGCCGCACCGGGCCGAACACCAGGGCGTCGGTGCGTTCGGTAAGGACCGTGGAGCCGTTGACCGCGATGCGGTGCGTCTTCACCTCGAAGCGGGCCCGGCCTTCCATGCCGCGGAAAAGCTTCATCGCCCGGGCCCGGCCGCGGATGGTCGGGAAGCCGACGTTCTGGTACACCAGGTTCTCGTCGAGCACCGCTCCGGCGCCGTCGATGTCCTGGGCTTGCAGGGCGCTGAGGAAGACCTCGACGGTGTGCGCGTTGTCGATGTCTGAGCTCACGTTTCCGGTCCTGCCGGTGGTCTGCTCGGTCATGGAATGCAGCCTAGCTGTGGCAGGGTGTGGCCGGTGCGGGTCGCCGTGGTCGCCGGACCGGAACCGGGGCATGTATTCCCGGCGATCGCCCTGTGCCGGCGGCTCCGCGATGCCGGCGACGAACCCGTCCTGATGACCGGCACCGGATGGCTGGACACGGCGCGGTCGGCCGGCGTCGATGCGGTGGAGCTGGCCGGTCTGGACCCGGAGGAATCCGACGACGACGACGACGCCGGCGCCAAGATCCACCAGCGCGCGGCCCGGATGGCGGTGCGCAACCTTCCCGCCCTGCACGACCTCGCCCCCGACCTCGTGGTGTCGGATGTGATCACCGCCTGCGGCGGAATGGCGGCCGAACTGCTCGGCATCCCGTGGGCCGAACTCAGCCCGCACCCGCTGTATCTGCCGTCGAGTGGGCTGCCGCCGATCGGCAGCGGGTTGGCACCCGGCACCGGCATCGCCGGCCGGCTGCGCGACGTCGTCATGCGGGCGTTCACCGCCCGTTCGGTGCGGGTGGGGAAGCGCCAGCGCGCCGCCGTACGCCGCGAGATCGGCCTGCCCGCCACCGACCCCGGACCCACGCGCCGGCTCATCGCCACCCTGCCCGCCCTGGAGGTGCCGCGGCCGGACTGGCCCGCCGGGGCGGTCATCGTCGGCCCGCTGCATTTCGAACCCACCTCCACGGTGCTGGCGCTGCCACCGGGGGATGGCCCGCTGATCGTGGTGGCGCCGTCCACCGCGGAGATGGGAACGGCCCGACTGGCCGAGACCGCCCTGGAGCACCTGGTGCCCGGGGCGGCGCTGCCGGCCGGTTCCCGGCTGGTGGTGTCCCGCCTCGGTGGCGACGACGTCACCGTCCCGCCCTGGGCGACGGTGGGCCTGAGCCGGCAGGACGAGTTGCTGCGCCACGCCGATCTGGTGATCTGCGGCGGCGGGCACGGCATGCTGTCCAAGACACTGCTGGCCGGAGTCCCGATGGTGGTGGTGCCCGGCGGCGGGGACCAATGGGAACTGGCGAATCGTGTTGTGCGGCAAGGGAGTGCGCGCCTGATCCGGCCGCTGACCCCCGAGGCGTTGATCGCCGGTGTCGCCGAGGTGCTGGCGCTTCCGGGTTATCGGCAGGCTGCACGACGGGCGGGGGATTCCATCGCCGGGGTGGCCGACCCGGTGGCGGTGTGCCGTGCGGCCATGGGTGCGGGCGGATAGGGCCTCGCTGAGTATGGAGGGCGCCGGGGCGCTTTAAGCGAAGATTCAGGAGTCATGACCGCGCGGAGCCTCACTAAGATCGTCCTACGGTCAGGAGTGTCACCCAGGGCTCATTCCGATCCTGCCTCGTAGCCGATGAAGGAGCTTCCATGACTACCTCTGTCGCCGGTTCAGGTCGAAGCCGGAGGTCGCGCCTTCGCACGCCACGCTGGGTCGTCATCGGGGTTGCCGCCCTAGCTGTCACCAATCTCGCCGCATGCGGGGGGCGGGACTCCGCACCAGCGGCGTACCCGGATCGTGAGATCACCTTCGTGGTGCCCTACTCGGCCGGCGGACCGACCGACACCGTCACCCGGCTGATCGCGGAGCCCATGGGCACCAAGCTTGGCCAGCAGATCGTGGTCAAGAATGTCACGGGCGCCGGTGGCACTGTCGCTTCCGGGCAGGTCGCCGAGGCCAAACCCGATGGCTACGAGGTGCTCATCCACAACATCGCCATGTCGACGGCGCCCGCGCTCTACCCGGACCTGCCCTATGAACCGCTGGTGGATTTCAAGACGATAGGTCTGATCACCGATGTACCGATGACGATCGTCGCCCGCAAAGACCTCCCACCGACGACGCTGGAGGAGCTGGTCGCTTACGTCAAGAGCAACGCAGACACGCTCACCCTCGCCCACGCCGGGGGAGGCTCCCAGCTGTGTGGGCTGCTGATCGAGCAGACGATCGGCGTCGACCTGACCGAGGTCCCCTATGACGGCACCGGGCCCGCGCTCACCGATCTGGTCGGTGGCCAGGTCGACTTCATGTGCGACCAGACGACCAACACCGCGGGGCAGATCCGGTCCAGTGCGATTAAGGCCTATGCGGTGACCACCCCGGAGCGGGTCGAGGCGCTGCCGGACCTGCCGACCACGGCCGAGGCGGGCCTTCCGGAAGTCCAGGTTGCCGTCTGGCACGGGCTGTACGTGCCGGCAAAGACCTCCGACGAGGTCGTCGCGAAGCTCACCGAGGCCCTGCAGGTGGCCCTGGTGGACCCGAACGTCATCGACAAGTTGGCCGACCTCGGCACCACCCCGGTGGCTCAGGACCAGGTGACCCCCGAGGCCCACCGCGTCAAGCTCGCGGAGCAGATCGAGCTGTGGACGCCGATTATCAAGGGCGCCGGGGTCACGGGCGGATGAGCGAGGACCCGGCATCGCCGGGGACGGCGAGCCGCCGGCCGGGCGTCCCCGACATGCTGGCAGGCGGCACCTTCATCGCACTCGGTCTCGCCTTCGCCATCGGGGGCAGCAGGTACGGAATGGGGTCGACGCTGGCGATGGGCCCCGGCTTTGTGCCGGTCGTGCTGGGCGTCATCCTGACCGTCCTGGGCGCGTTCATCAC
>JBFYOQ010000080.1:0-26051 GCA_041303735.1 Mycobacterium sp. | reverse complement strand
GCCTCCGGGTTGCTGTGGAATGCCCAGCCGTCGATCTCGATGGCGACCCGCTGCCGCGGGAAGGCGATGTCGATGACGTACGGCCCGGCCGGAAAGTTGGCCTGCCAGCCCTTAATGCCTGCCTCGTGAAGCAGTTGAATCACCAGGCGTTCAGCCTCCGAACGCGCGCCCCCCGCGGCGGCTTCGAGCATTCGGCGCGCTGCTCTAGCCCCGTAGCGGCCGCGGTTGCGGATGTGCGCCCGTTGCAGATCGGCCAGGCCGACCCGCCGCTGCAACGCGGAGTCCATGATCTTCGGACCACCGCCCCTGCGGGCCGAGGCCTCCAGCACGGTCAATGCGAGCCCAGTGACTCGCAGTCCACGGGCCTCGAATACGTCCTGTTCATTGAGGTCACGCCGGCGCACTCGGACGCCCGCCCCACTGCGGCCGTGGCTGTTGCGCGGCACCGTCACCTCACACTCGCCGGGTTCGATCGACATCAGTCCGAGCCACCATGCGGCTGTCAGACCGCTCGCCGTTGCCATAGCCCCGCGACCCCACACCGCCGCGCGGATGCGAGCAGCCGCGGTGAACGGCCGATCGTCGGCGAAGTAGACACCGTTGGCGCAACGGCGCCACCGGCCGGAATTCACTCGCCGCAAAATCGCGGAGTTGCTCAGCCCACTGCTGCGGGCCTGTGAGAGCGTGATGACGCCGTCGTGGCGGCGTAAGAAATCCTCCAATATGTTTGGTTGGACGGGCCAGCGGCCCAACGGGTTCCATTTCGGCGCGGATTTCAGCGCCCAGCGCTCATTAGCGCGCCGAAGTCACCCGGGCGACGCCGGCCGAGCGCAACTCCAGCGCGGCCAAGCCGCGTACCGCGTCGGGGTCCTCGCGCCGCCACGCGCCCACCGGGTCGGTGCTGACTTCGGTCAGCTTGCGCAACGGGCGGTTGGCCAGCGCGCGCAGCGCCAGCAGCTGCTCGCCGGCCGGCGTCTGCGCCAACGAGATCACCGTCCACTTGCGGCGGAAGAACCGGATCCGCAGGAACAGCCACGGCATGCCGACGGCGAGGATCGGCGGGGCGGCCACCGCGATAGCAAGCACGACCGCCAGCCAGGTCGCCGTGCTGTTGAGGCTCTGGCCGGCCCCCGCCAGATCCAGCGCCGCCTCACTGGCCGCCCGCAGTGGGGTGGCCACCGCGTCGCCCACCAGGGGCAGCCGGTCGGCATTGTCACCGGCGGAGTTGAGGTTCTCCGAGATTCCCGTCGCCCCGCTCTGCACCTGGGTGCCGACGCTGGCGAAGGTGGCGATCGCATGGTGCACGGCCAGGCCGACGAGCACCCACCCGGTGATCCACGCCGCGATCAGCAGGTCGCTCGCCAGTTGTGCAGTCAGCCGCGCCGGGGTGGTGGCATAGGGCAGGAAACGCGATGTCATGGCCTTGATCCCAACACAGTCACTGCCTCGGCGGCCGATAGTCTGACCCGGTGCGCCCCGCCCTGACCGATTACCGCCACCTGGCCAGCGGCAAGGTTCGTGAGCTCTACCGCGTCGACGACGACCACCTGCTGTTCGTGGCGACCGACCGGATCTCGGCCTACGACCACATCCTCGAGACCCCCATCCCGGACAAGGGCCGCATCCTCACGGCGATGAGCGTCTTCTTCTTCGACCTGCTCGACACTCCCAATCACCTTGCCGGTCCGCCGGAGGACCCCCGCATCCCCGCCGATGTACTCGGCCGCGCCCTGGTGGTTCGGGCGCTGGACATGGTTCCGGTGGAATGCGTCGCACGCGGCTACCTCACCGGCTCCGGGCTGCTCGACTACCAGGCCACCGGCGCGGTGTGTGGCATCGACCTGCCGCCCGGGCTGACCGAAGCCAGCAGGTTCGAGCACCCGCTGTTCACCCCCGCGACCAAGGCCGAGCTCGGCGCGCACGACGAGAACATCTCCTTCGCCCGCGTCGTCGACCTGGTGGGCATGGCGCGTGCGGAGCAGTTGCGGGACCGCACCCTGGCCGCCTACAGCCAGGCCGCCGACCACGCCCGTAGCAGGGGCGTGATCCTCGCCGACACCAAATTCGAGTTCGGCGTCGACGGCAACGGGAACCTGGTTCTCGCCGACGAGGTGCTGACCCCGGACTCGTCGCGGTACTGGCCGGCCGACACCTACCGCGAGGGTGTGGTGCAACCCAGCTTCGACAAGCAGTTCGTCCGCAACTGGCTCACCGGCCCGGACTCCGGATGGGACCGCCACGGCGACGCCGCCCCGCCGCCGCTGCCGCCCGAGATCGTCACAGCTACCCGTGAGCGTTACATCGAAGCCTACGAACGCATTTCGGGGCTGACCTTCGCCGACTGGATTGGACCCCGCACCGCGTGAAAGCACCTGAGTCATCTGTCGCCGGCCCAGCCGCTCCGACCCCTAAACGCACCGAGACCCAGCGAGTTCACCACGACGATGTCTTCGTCGATCCCTACGAATGGATGCGCGACAAGTCCGACCCCGAGCTCATCGCCCACCTCGAGGCGGAGAACGCCCACGTCGAAGCTGAGACCGCCCACCAGGAACCGTTGCGACAGAAAATCTTCGACGAGATCAAGGCACGCACCAAAGAGACCGATCTGTCGGTGCCCACCCGTCGCGGCGACTGGTGGTACTACGGCCGAAGCTTCGAAGGCAAGCAGTACAGCGTGCACTGCCGCTGTCCGATCGCCGGTCCCGATGACTGGACGCCGCCGGTGCTCGACGAGCACACCGACATCCCCGGCGAACAGATCCTGCTCGACGAGAACACCGAAGCCGACGGACACGACTACTTCGCGGTCGGCGCCGCGACGGTTAGCCCGGCCGGCAACATCCTGGCGTACTCGGTCGATATTATCGGCGATGAGCGATACACCCTGCGGTTCAAGGACTTACGCACCGGTGAGTACCTCCCCGATGAGATCACCGGAATCTCCGCCGGAGTGACCTGGTCGG
Source organism: Mycobacterium sp. (assembly GCA_041303735.1). Lineage (GTDB taxonomy): Bacteria > Actinomycetota > Actinomycetes > Mycobacteriales > Mycobacteriaceae > Mycobacterium. The sequence continues at coordinate 23,085 of JBFYOQ010000080.1, read as the reverse complement.
CCGACAACAGCTGCGTGTACTTCACTACCGTCGACGACGCCTGGCGGCCGGACACCGTGTGGCGCCACCGCCTCGGCCACACCGGCCCCGATGAGCAGGTCTTCCACGAGCCCGACCACCGGTTCTGGGTGGCGGTCGGACGCACCCGCAGCAACGCCTACATCGTCATCGCGGCTGGGTCGTCGATCACCTCGGAGGTCCGCGTCGCCGACGCCTCGAATCCCGAGGCCGAGTTCACCGTCGTGCTGCCGCGCCGCGAGGGTGTCGAGTACTCGATCGAGCACGCCCGCATCGAGGGCGACGACCGGTTTCTGATCCTGCACAACGACGGCGCGGTGAACTTCACCCTCGTGGAGGCCCCGGTCGACGACCCCACCGCGCAGCGCACGCTGATCCCGCACCGCGACGACGTCCGTCTGGAGGGGGTGGACGCCTTCTCCGACCACCTTGTTGTGCACTACCGCCGCGAGGCGCTGCCCCGCCTGCAGTTGTGGCCCATCGACGGCGGTTACGGCACGCCTGCGGAGATCACCTTCGACTCCGAGTTGATGTCGTGCGGGCTGGCCGGCAATCCCAACTGGGTCTCCCCTCGGCTGCGACTGGGGGCGACGTCCTTTCTCACCCCGATGCGGATATACGACGTGGTTCTGGCCACCGGCGAGCGGATTCTGCTGCGCGAACAACCGGTGCTCGGCGACTACCGCCGCGAGCAGTACGTCGAGCGCCGCGACTGGGCACTCGCCGAGGACGGCACCCGCATCCCGCTGTCGCTGATCTACCGCGACGGCATCGACTTCCCCGCCCCGACAACCCTGTACGGCTACGGGGCCTATGAGTCCAGCGAGGACCCGCGGTTCTCCGTCGCGCGGCTCTCGCTGCTCGATCGCGGCATGGTGTTCGCCATCGCCCATGTCCGCGGCGGCGGGGAACTGGGCCGGCTGTGGTACGAGGGCGGCAAGCTGCTGGAGAAGAAGAAGACCTTCACCGACTTCATCGCCGCCGCAAGCCATCTCGTCGACACCGGGATCACCCGGCCGCAGAACCTGGTGGCACTCGGAGGAAGTGCGGGCGGTCTGCTGATGGGGGCGGTGGCCAACATGGCGCCGCACCTGTTCGCCGGGATCCTGGCCCAGGTTCCGTTCGTAGACCCGCTCACCACGATCCTCGATCCTTCGCTGCCGCTGACCGTCACCGAGTGGGATGAGTGGGGCAACCCGCTAGAGGACGCGGGCGTCTACTTCTACATGAAGTCGTACTCGCCGTACGAGAACGTCGAGGCCAAGGACTACCCGGCGATACTGGCGATGACTTCACTCAACGACACTCGGGTGTTCTACGTCGAACCCGCGAAATGGGTTGCCGCGCTTCGGCACCACAAGACCGACCCCAACCCGGTGCTGCTGCGCACCCAGATGGCGGCGGGCCACGGCGGCATCAGCGGCCGCTACCAGCGGTGGAAGGAAGCCGCGTTCCAGTACGCGTGGTTGCTGGCCACCGCCGACCCGGAGAACTTCGGCAAAGCGAGGCGCTGACTACCGCGCCGCGCCACTCGCGGTGGTGGCGATCCCGCCGTCCACCGGGATCACCGCGCCGTTGAGATAGGCACCGGCACGGCTGGCCAGGAACACCGCGATGCCGGCCATATCGTCGTCGCGGCCGATGCGACGCAACGGTGCCGCAGCGGCGATGGCATCGCCGAAAGCATCCAGGGTCGCGGCCATCATCTTCGACGGGAACGGTCCGGGTGCCACCGCATTGACGGTGATGTGCTGCGGGCCAAGCTCTTTGGCCAGCACCCGGGTCAGCTGGTGCAGCGCAGCCTTGCTTGCCGAGTAGGAGTAGGTGGGCATCGGGCTGACGTGGATACCGTCGATGCTACCGATGTTGATGATCCGGGCCGGATCATCGGCGGTGCCGGCCGTGCGTAGCGCCGGAAGCAGTTCCTGCACCATCCAGAAGGGGGACTTGACGTTGAGGTCGAGCACCCTGTCCCACGCCGCGGCCGGGAAACTCTCCAGCGGCTCGCCCCAGGTGGCACCGGCATTGTTGACCAGGATGTCCAGCGTTCCCGACTCGGCGGCCACGTCGGCGGCCAGCCGTGCGCACTCGTCCTGACGGGCCAGGTCCGCCGCCACCCCGCGCACCGCACCGAACTGCGACAGCTGCGACACCGCCTGCTCGACGGCGTCGGTCTTGCGGGAGCTGACCACCACCGAGGCGCCGGCCTGCAGCAGTCCGCGGGCGATCATCATCCCGATCCCGCGGGTTCCCCCGGTTACCAGTGCCGTCTTGCCGGTCAGGCCGAACAGGCGTTCCAGATCTGCTGCGCTCATCGCTTGAGCCTAGAACCGCGCCGCACGCTCCTCGGTGAGCACCCGGAAGTCGGTGTCGGTCATCTCCGACAGCCGCCCATAGAAGATGCCCCGGGCGTCCGGGGCGATGATGCCCTGATGGATCGGGACCGCGTGGCGCGGACCGACCGCCCGCAGATAGTCGACGGCCTCGGAGATCTTCATCCACGGAGCAGCCGCCGGTGTGGCCAGCACCTCCACCGGCTCGCCGGGGACGAACAGTGCGTCGCCGGGATGCATGAGCTTCGCCGGATGCTCGGCGTCACCGATCAGATAGGAGATGTTGTCGATCACCGGGATCTCGGGGTGGATGACGGCATGGCGCCCGCCCGCGCCGCGCACCGTCAGCCCGTCCACGGTGAACTCGTCACCGACGTTCACCGCCGTCCACCCGTCGCCGAGTTGGGCCGCGGTCTGCGGATCGGCGTAGAGCGCCGCGCCGGGGTTGGCGTCCACCAACGCCGGCAGTCGATTCGGGTCGGCGTGGTCGGGGTGCTGGTGGGTGATCAGAATCGCCGACAGTCCGGTGATGCCCTCGAAGCCGTGCGAGAAGTTGCCCGGATCGAACAGCAGCCGCGCGCCGCCGAGGTCCACGTGCAGACATGAGTGGCCGAAGTGCGTCAATTCCATGAATACGATTGTGCGCTCCATAGGATGCATTTGTGCGGTTGGTCCTCGCGGCGGTGCTGGCGGCCTTCCTCGTCGCCACCGCCGTCGCGGTTGCACCGCCGGCCGCCGCCGAGCCGTACAACTGCCCGCCCGCCTGTGACAGCATCCCGGCCTCGGCATGGGTTGATCCGGCGGCCATACCGCTGAACGCCCTGTATCGCTGGCCTGTGCTGGCCGGTTTGGCCCAGACGGCCCCCGCGCCCCGCTTCCGGTTCGAGGACCTGTGCGGCACATCGCCGGTGCCCGCCGATCCGCGCGGCTACGCCGTCACCGAGCGTGCGACGGTGGTCCACCCGGCGGGCCAGTGGCAGTTGCAGGCGCAGATCGTGCACTGGCGCGGGGAGACCTGGCGCGGCGGCGAGTTGGTCACCGGGGTGTTCGCGGCCGCGAACCAGGCGCTGCGAGATTGCCAGCGCACCAACCTGCTCGCCTCGCCGTCGCTGACCCTCGACCAGCCCGACCGGCTGGCGGCGGTGGTGTCCGGGCCGGTGATCCTGCACCAGTACCTGCTGGCCAATCCTGCCAACAGCACGATCAGCGAGTTGGCGCTGTGGTCCTACGGCCCGCCGCTGACCCCGTGGCCGGCTGTCGCCGACGAGGCGATCCTCGACGCGATGAGCGTCCCGCTGTGCACCGCGTATCTCGGATCGTGCCCATAGGCCGGCGATCGCAGCGCGCGCCGGTAGAGTCTGACCGGCACGAACCGTCGACGTCGGAGGAGCTTTCAGTGGCACGCGTAGTCGTCAACGTGATGCCCAAAGCCGAGATTCTGGATCCCCAGGGCCAGGCGATCGTCGGGGCGCTGGGCCGACTGGGCCACGCAGGCATCTCCGAGGTCCGGCAGGGCAAGCGATTCGAACTCGAAGTCGACGACACCGTCACCGACGACGAGTTAGCCGGGATCGCCGAGTCACTGCTGGCCAACACGGTGATCGAGGACTGGTCGGTCACCCGGGAGAAGTCGTGAGCGTGCGGATCGGTGTCATCACCTTCCCCGGCACCCTCGACGACGTCGACGCCGCGCGGGCGGTCCGCCTCGCCGGTGCGGAATCGGTGAGTCTGTGGCACGCCGACGCCGACCTCAAGGGCGTGAATGCCGTGGTGGTCCCGGGTGGCTTCTCCTACGGCGACTACCTGCGCTGCGGCGCGATCGCCAAGTTCGCTCCCGTGATGGCCGAAGTCGTCGCCGCCGCCGGTCGCGGCATGCCGGTTCTGGGTATCTGCAACGGTTTTCAGGTGCTGTGCGAGGCGGGTCTGCTGCCCGGCGCACTTGCCCGCAACTCCGGCCTGCACTTCGTCTGCCGCGACGTATGGCTGACGGTCGACTCCATCACCACCGCCTGGACGTCGCGCTACGATTCCGGAGCCGAACTGCTCGTGCCGCTGAAGTCCGGCGAAGGCCGTTATGTGGCAAGTGAATCCGTGCTTGATGAGCTCGAAGGTGACGGCCGGGTGGTGTTCCGCTACGTCGACAACCCCAACGGATCCATGCGCGATATCGCCGGAATCAGCTCGGCGAACGGCAGGATCGTCGGCCTCATGCCGCACCCCGAGCACGCATGCGAACCGCTGACCGGGCCCTCGGACGACGGCCTGGGTCTGTTCTATTCGGCGCTGGACGCCGTGCTGGCCGCCTGACCCATGACGGGCGCCACCGCGCAGGGGCTGTGCGAGTTCATCGACGCCTCCCCGTCGCCGTTCCACGTCTGCGAGACGGTGGCCGGGCGGCTGCGCGCCGCGGGCTACACCGAACTCGCCGAGACCGACCGTTGGGGTGACGCCGCCGGGGGCCGGTTCTTCACGGTCCGGGCCGGCTCCCTGATTGCCTGGAATGCTTCGGGCCACCACCAGCCGTTCCGGATCGTCGGCGCCCACACTGACAGCCCCAACCTGCGGGTCAAGCAGCACCCGGATCGGGTGGAGGCCAGGTGGCGGGTCGTGCGGCTGCAGCCCTACGGCGGTGCGTGGCTGAACTCCTGGCTTGACCGCGACCTGGGCCTCAGCGGCCGAATCTCGTTGCGCAGCAATGATGGTCGCGTGCACGATCAACTGGTGCGATTTAATGAGCCGCTGCTGCGGGTGCCGCAGCTGGCGATCCATCTCGCCGAAGACCGCAACGCGGTGAGCCTCAACCCGCAGCGCCACCTCGATGCGGTGTTCGGCGGTGATGGGCCGGGGCGACCATTCCTGCACTACATCGCCGAGTGGTCAGGAGCGACTCCCGCCGACCTGCTGGCGGCCGATCTGATGACCCACGATCTGACCCCGTCCCGGGTCACCGGAGCCGACCGCGACCTCGTCAGTGCGCCCCGGCTGGACAACCAGGCCACCTGCTACGCCGGGCTGGAGGCGCTGATCGCCACCGAACCCACCGATCACATTCCGGTGCTGGCGCTGTTCGATCACGAGGAGGTCGGTTCGACATCGGACCACGGCGCGCAGTCGGACTTCCTGCGCACCACCCTCGAGCGCATCGTGCTCGCGGCCGGTGGTGACCGGGAGGACTTCCTGCGCCTGACGACCGCCTCGATGGTGGCCTCAGGCGATATGGCGCATGCCACCCACCCCAACTACCCCGAGCGCCACGAACCCGGTCATCCGATCTTCGTCAACGCCGGCCCGGTGCTCAAGGTCCACCCCAACCTTCGATATGCCACCGACGGCCGCACCGCCGCGGCCTTCGAACTTGCCTGCCGGCAGGCCGGGGTGCCGTTGCAGCGCTACGAGCATCGCGCCGACCTGCCGTGCGGATCCACCATCGGACCGATGACTGCGGCGCGAACCGGCATCCCCACCGTCGACGTCGGCGCCACCCAGCTGGCGATGCACTCGGCCCGCGAGCTGATGGGCGCGGCCGACGTGCCGGCCTACGCCGCCGCTCTCCGGGCATTCCTCGCGCCCGGGTGACGCCGAGCGTGCGTTACGCCAGATCGACACCAGGGTCGTGCTCCGACCCGGAGCCACGACCCTGGTGTCGATCTCGCGGGGTTCAGATGCCGCGGGCCACGACCATCTTGATCGCCGGCTCCAGCCAGCGCCGGTCGGCCTGCTCCCAGTCCACGACGGTGGTCGGCACCGCCAGCGGATCGAGCCGGCCTTCCGCCACCAGCTCAAGCACCTCGGGCAGATAGCGCCGGGAGTCCGCGCGCGAGGTGTGGACGGTGATTCCGCGGGTGTACATCTCCAGCATCGGGAGGCCGACCTGCTCGCCGAAGTGGATCACCACCGACGTCAGCCGCCCGTAGGGCTCGGTGGAGCGGATCGCGCAGTGCAGGCCCTCGGTCGCCAGCGAGCCGGCTACCACGATCGGCGCCCGGTCGAGCCGGCGCGGGAACACACCCGCGAGGTCGACGGCCTCGGCACCCAGATCTGACGCGACAGCAAGCCGGGCCGGGTCGCTGTCGGCGTAGCGGATCACACCCGCGCCGAGCGCGCGTGCGCAGCCGATGACGTACAGACTGATCGAGGGCGCATCCCCGCCGACGATCAGCACGTCGGCGCCCGGACGTTCGCGCAGGCCGTCGACGACGGTGCGGTAGGCGTCGACGACGTTGTCGGGGATGGTGGCCAGCGCGACGTCGTCGATCCCCTCGGGTGCGGGGATGAGCATGTGGTCGGCGGCGGGGACCAGCAGCAGGTCGGCCATACCGCCGCCGTGTCCACCCCCGGACTCGCCGAATCCGAATGCCGCCCCGGCCCGCGCCTGGTTGGGCTGGCATGCCGCGTAATGCCGTTCACCGCAGGGTGAGCAGGTGCCGCAGGACACCTGGAAGGGAACCGCGACCCGCTGCCCGGGCCGGACCCGGGTGACCCCGGCACCGACGGCGACGACTTCGGCGGCGATCTCGTGGCCGACCGGATACGGACCCGGGAAGATCCCGAACCCGGCCATGGCGATGTCGAGGTCGCAGCGGGCGACCGCGAGCGGTCGCACGATCGCGTCGCCGATCCCCGGTTCGGGATCCGGGGCCTGCTGCCACTGCACGGTGCCGGGTTCTGTGTAGACCAGATGCCTCATGTCGTCAGGACAGCATCAGTAGCGCAGCGACGACGGCTTCAATGACCAGACCGGCGAGATTCTCCTTCGACCGTGACCTGTCGACGACCAGTGAAACGGCGCGGGCGATGAATGCCCCGCCCCAGGCGGCGCCGAGCACCAGTGCGGCCTCGCGGCTCCCGATCAACACCGTGGCCAGGCCCGCCCCGATGAATAGCCCCCCGTAGGTCGCCCGGAACTCGGAGATGCCCAGCGGACCCGGGAGGTGGAGTCCGATAACCGAACTGACCTTTCCCGGCCACAGCAGACCGAGGAATCCCGCGACGATCGAGATCGCCGCGCCGATGTATCCGGCGGCGTTCACGCCGACCTGAGTTTCATCAGCGGAATCGCCAGGGCGGCCGCGAAGGGCACGTTGAACAGCGCGTGCGTCGGATAACCCAGCACGAGCGACATCCCGGTGTCGAGAACGAACCACAGCACCAGGGAGCGGACCAGAACCGGCAGCGCCCAGGCGGATCCGGCACGCAACGGCCCGCGCACGATCTGGATCATCATCGCCGACCATCCTGCCAGCACCGCGCCCAGCACCATGAACGGCAACTGAAGGTAATCGCGCACCTGATCGGTGTCGATTGCCTCCGGAGGTCCGAATCCCAATATGGAGAACAGTCGGCCGGCTACAGATCCGGCGAACACCAGGACCAGGGCGTAGACGAACAGCAGCACCAGGACGACCTGCAACCAGGTGATCCAGGGCGCCGCCGGTTTCGTCATGGCGACGCCGTATGTGCCCGATGGCCCAGCATGATTTGGCCGGCGACCAGCAGGCTGGCGAAAGCGAAGATCAGCGCGGAGGCGACCCAGGCCAGCGCCTGCCCGGTCTGGCCGTAGAGCGCGGGTACGAACCCGATCGCGAGGCCGTCGAACAACATGGCGCCCGCCGCCCCCCACGCGAAGACCGCACGTTGGTCGAGCCTGCGGACTCGGGCGACCCACTGCAGGAACCACACCGTCGGAGGGGCCGCCGCGGCGCAGACCACGTAGACCACCACACGCCAGTGTGACTGCAGAAAAAGGAATTCCGGCAGCAGGCGTATCGCGACCGCGAAACCCAGCGCCACGAGCGCACCCACCACCAGGCCCGTCAGTGCGGGTGCGGAACTGCGTTCGGTCATCTGCGCATCTCCCGAGTTGTAGTTGGAACTACAATCAGGATAGGCAGCGTGCCCTCTACGATCAAGCGGTGGGCTACAAACACTCCCGGGCGGACTTACTGGGCGCAGCAACCCGGTTGGCGGCAACATCGGGAATCGGTTCGCTCACTTTCAGTTCGGTGGGGGAGAGTCTGGGCATCAGCGATCGCACCGTCGTCTATTACTTCCCGACGAAGGACGACATGATCGCCGCGGTGATAGGCGAACTGGGCGAGCAGATGGAGAGCATGCTGGCGGCCGCCTTCGGTGACGCTCCGCTGCCGCCCGATGAACTGCAGCGCAGGGCGTGGCCGGTGCTGGCGTCACCGTCGGCCGACCCGGTTTTCGCGGTGTACTTCGAGATCGTCGGGTTGGCAAGCGCCCGGCGCGAGCCCTATGCGTCTCTGGCCTCGGCGATCATCGACCGCTGGGTGGATTGGATCGAGCCACGGGTCGACGCGCCGACCGCCGCGCAGCGGCGGCCCGCGGCGTTGGCCTCGATCGCGATATTGGACGGCCTGCTGTTGCTGCGGCGGGTGTCGGGTGCGCGAGCGGCGAACGCCGCGGCGCGGGGGATCGGAATCGGCTGATCGGTCAAGTAGATGACCGGACGGTCATCTACTCTGGGGGTATGACCTCTCGGCGGTCGGCCTCCGACGACCTGCACATCGACTCCGCCGGCACCGGGCCGTCACTGATCCTGCTGCACGCCAACGGCGGGGACCACCGCGACTTCGACGCCGTCAGCGGTCCCCTGGTGCGGTCCGGGTGGCGGGTGACGACCGTCGAATGGCCCGGCCACGGCGCAAGCCCGCGGGGTGAGCCCGAGACCGCGGTCGGTTTCGGTGGGCTTCTGGTCGGGCTGCTCGAACAACTCGGCGGCCGCCATGTGCTGCTGGGCAACTCGGTGGGCGGCTTCGCCGCGCTCTACGCCGCAGCCCATCGGCCCGATCTGGTCGCGGGTCTGATCCTGGTCTCTCCGGGCGGATTCACGCCGCGCTGGTTCGGAACCACGCTCGCCTGCAGACTGATCGGATCGCCCGCCGTGGCCCCGCGCGCCTTCCGGTTACTGCCACGGCTGTACCTGCGTGACCGCAACCCGGGGGTCGGCGCAGCGATCGAGCGCGCGACGGAGGCCTCGCGATCGCCCGAACGTGCCGAGGTGTTCGCCAATCTGTGGCGCAGTTTTACCGATTCCGGCCACGATTCCCGGCTACTGGCCGAGGCAGTGCGCTGTCCCACCCTGCTGGTGTGGGGAACCCGGGACCCGGTGTTGCCGTGGCCCGTCGACGGCCGGCGGGCCCGTGCCGCGCTGCGGTCTGCGGAGACGGTCACCCTCCCCGGCGCCGGACATCAGCCGTTCATCGAGAGACCGGCCGAATTCCTTGACCGGATCGCGCCGTTTCTCTCCCGGCTGGGTGACGAGATGTCCCGATGACGGGCAGGCCGACCCGTCCGGCGTCACCGCCCCGGCGTAGAGGTCCCGGCAGCCGTGCCGATGACGACCACCCCACGCGCTGGGAATTGATCACCGCGGCGATCGAACTGGCCGAACGCGACGGTCTGCGCGCGTTGTCCGTCGCTCAGATCACCGCGGCGGCGGGGCACGCCAAGGGCACCTTCTACGTCCACTTCGCCGACCGCGCCGCCTTCCTGGTCGCGCTGCATCGGTGGTTCCACGACGCCGTGTTCACGGACGTGATCAGCAGGACGTCAGATGACGAGCCCGGACCGGCACGGGCCGGGCGACGCATCGTTGCCTTCCTCGACGCGTGCAGGAAGCTGGCGGGAGTGCGGGCGCTCCTGGTCGACGCCCGCATGGAGCCGGCTGTGGCGGCTGAAGTCGATCGTCGCAACCGTCAAGCAACCCAGGTTCTTTCGGTGGACCTCCGCGGTGCCACCGCCGACCCGGAGGAGACGGCGCGACTGCTGGTGCTTGCCGCCGCCGATATCGCCGTCCGCGAATCAGCACGAGGGCGCCGGCTCCCGGCGGCACGGCGCGCCCTGCTCGGCCTCATCCCAAATCAGAAGTGATGACGGCGGTTCCCGGCCGACGGGCCTTCCGCCGCGCCGCTTGCGGGGCCGCAGCGACGAGCATCTCGATGAGGAACTGCACGATCTCCTCGAAGGGCCTGTCGCGGGGGATGGTGCTGCCCAGCAGTCCCTCGAACATGATGTGCGCGGTGTCGGCAATGAGGTCGATGTCTCTGTCGGCGCCGAGACGAGGCCGGACCACGGCCAGCAGGAGTTCATCGAGCCAGGCGTGGAACGCCTCGTGCACCCCGGCGACGGCGTCGCTCTCCCCGACCCTGTCGTGGGCGTCGATGTGCACACCGCGGTAGCGCTCGGCGGTCGCCAGGAAGCTCACCAGGGCGTCCATCGGACTGGAACCCGACGCCAGGTCGGCCTCGACCGACTCCCGTGACTCCTCGGCCACCCGCGCCACGACCGCGGCGAACAGATCGTCCTTCGTCGGGAAGTACCAGTGGATCGAGCCGGCGTTGACGCCGACGTCCCCGGCGATGTCGGCGATGCTGGTGCCCTTGTAGCCGTGCGTCTCGAAACGCTGCCGCGCGGCGGCGATAACCGCATCGAGACGGTCCTCCCGGGGGATGCTGCGCCGGTTCGGGGGCATCACTGCAGGTTAGTTCCTTTCTTGACTTTTCATCAAGAAAGTTCTTGACTGACCATCAAGAACTTCGACGGGAGGGTCATGGCGCACAACCCGGAGACAGTCGCCGTCACCGACGCGCCGCCACGCAACCCGTTGCCGCTGCGAACGCAACTGGCCGTAATCCGGCGATTCGACTCCGGGCCGCAAGTGCTGCGTGACGCCGGCGGGCCGGTGACCCGGCTCCGTCTCGGCCCGCCGTCGCTCGTGCCGCAGGTGGTCGTGGCAACCTCGCCCCAGGCTGCCCGCGACATCCTCACCCATAGCCCCGATAAACTAGAGCGCACCTCCGTGCACCACGAAATCCGAAATCTGCTGGGACCCAACCTGTTCGATATGCCCTACCGGCAATGGCTTCCGCGCCGACGGGCGCTCCAGCCGATATTCACCAAACAGAGCGTGCACCAATTCGGCGGGCACATGGCGGAGATCGCCGAGGCGGTCGCGCACCGGTGGTCCGACGGTGCGCGGATCGACCTGGACACCGAGGCCCGGCGTGTGACGCTGGGGGCGCTGGGCCGTTCGGTGCTCGGTCTGGATCTGGAATCCCAAACCGATGCCGTGGCCGAGCCGGTACGGACGGCGATCAGCTATGCCGCCGACCGCGGCGCCAATCCCTTCCGTGCCCCGCGGTGGCTGCCAACTCCTGCCCGACGACGCGCCCGCGCCGCCAGCGCCGCTCTGCACGGGCTCGCTGGCGAGATCCTTCAGGCGTGCCGGGCTGATCCGGACCGCGACGCCCCGCTGGTGCAAGCCCTCATCGCAGCCAGGGATCCCGAGACCGGCGGGGAGTTGTCCGATGTCGAGATCCGCGGCGAACTCGTCGTCTTCATGATCGCTGGGCACGACACCACATCGACAACGCTGACGTACGCAATGTGGGCGCTGGGTCACCACAACGAGATCCAGAATCGCGTGCGTGCAGAGGTAGCCGGTCTCGGTCAACGCCGACTGACCCCGGCGGACGTACCACAACTGCGCTACACGGTCGCGGTGCTGCACGAGGCGCTGCGCCTGTGCCCGCCGGCACCCGTAGTCACCCGGACCGCGACGGCCGACATCGACGTCGCCGGTTACCGGGTCGAGGCCGGCACGGAGTTGGTGGTCGGGATCAGCGCTATGCACCGCGACCCCGCCCTCTGGGACAGGCCGCTGATCTTCGATCCCGACCGGTTCAGCCCGGAGAACTCGGCGGGCCGAGACCGCTGGCAGTACCTACCCTTCGGGGGCGGTCCGCGTTCCTGCATCGGCGACCACTTCGCCATGCTCGAAGCCACCCTGGCGCTGGCGACGATCATCCGCGACGTCGAAATACTCTCCAGGGACGACCAATTCCCGGTCACCACACCCTTCACCGCTGTCGCCGCCGGTCCGGTCTGGGCCGTCTCTCGCGGGGTCGGAACATGACCCCGATATCGGTCACGGCGTCTACCCGGGCATGGCGAAATGTGTTGTCAGGGAACGATTTCACCGCGCGGCTTGGTCACAGCGTCGCGGTGATCATCGCCGGTACCGCTACTGCACCAGCAATCCGTAGCTGACGAGATCGGTTGCCCGGCTGAGGAGTTCGGCCAGCTGTTGCGCGTCCAGTCGGAGGTCGTCGTGCCGCCAGGCCAGGCTGATGATGCCGTTCCAGCTGGCCCACAGGATGGTCGCGGTCATCACCGGGTCGACCTCGCGGATACTGCCCTCGGTGATGCCACGGGCGATGGCGTCGACCATGCGGGCGTTCTGCTCGTCGATGCGCCGGCTCAACTGGGCTGCGGTCGCCTCGGCGCCGGGGTAGGGGCCGGGCTTGGCGGGGAAGGCCAGCATGCGGAAGAAATTCGGGTGGTCCAACGCGAAGCGCAGGTACTGCTCGGCGGCGGCGAGCAGTTGCTCGATCGGGGAACGGTCCGGGGTGTAGGCGCGGTCCATGTAGTCGCGGTCGACGTCGAGGGCGCGAGCCACCACCGCGGCGTAGAGCCCCTCCTTGCTCCCGAAGTTGTTGTAGATCGAGCCGACGGCGACACCGGCGCGTCGGCCGATCTCCTCGACGGTCACCTCGTCGACTCGCCGATCGGCGAACAGCGGCTGCGCCGCTGCCAGCAGGGCGTCGATGGTGCGTTGTTTGCGCGGGTCGACGCGGCGCCGCGTGACAGATCCCACCGGGGGATCGTATAGGCCGCCCCGGTTTTATTGAAACGGTTGCAAGAAGCTTCCGCCCGACCTAACATCGCCGGTAATTGAAACCGTTGCAACAACCGGCCGGAATGGAGTTTGCCGTGGCCACTGCCGTCGTCGTCATGGTTGGTGTGTTCTTCCTCGGGATGGGTCTCTACGGCCTGGCGATGCCTGCCGCGCTGATCCGACCCTTCGGCATCGCCCTGCCCGACCCCACCGCGCGCGCCGAGGTCCGCGCCGTCTACGGCGGCTTCGGTGTGGCGATCGCCGGCGTACTCGCGTGGGCGGTGACCGGCACGGCCGCCCGTGAGGGGATCCTCATCGCCGTCGCCGTGGCGCTGCTGGGAATGGCGTTCGGACGTCTGGTCGCCGGCGTCATCGACACTCCGAAGTCGTTCTACCCCAACTGGTCCTATCTCCTCGTTGAGCTGGTCCTGGCCGGTGCCCTGCTGTGGGCCGCGCATGCCTGAGCAGATCGCGCTGATCGGCCGGCTGGGCCGCGCCCAGTTCGACCAGACACTGCGGCGCATCGCCCGGCGGATGGGCCGAGGCCTCCCGCAGCCGATACCGCTCGACGACGTTGTCGTCCCCGATACCCCCGTCGCGCTCGCTGCTGCCGCGTTGGTCGGCAGCGCCGGACCGCCGGTACTGGTCGCCCACTGCCATCGCAGCTACCTGTTCGGTGTGCTGCTCGGCACCCGCGACCGATTGCAGTGGGACCCCGAGGTGCTTTACGTCGCGGCGATGCTGCACGACCTCGGCCTCACGGATGTCGCCAAGGGCACGGGCCCGTTCGAACAGCGCGGTGCGGCCGCCGCGCACTCCTGGCTGCGCGAACAGGGCTGGCCCGAGTCTCGGGCGGACATCGCGGCAGCGGCCATCCGGATGCATCTCGACGTCGGCCGCGCCGGCCGGGAGCGCCCGGAGATCGCGCTGATGCATGCCGGGGCGGCGGCGGACGCGATCGGCATGCGACTGGAAGACATCTCCCCGCAGACTGTCACCGAGGTCCTCGCCGTCCACCCGCGCGGGGATTTCACGACCTACTTCGCCGGCAAGGTCCGCGCCGAGGCTCGCGCCCAGCCCCGGTCGACGACGGCGGCAATGTGCCGGTGGGGACAGTTCGCCTGGCGGGTCGAGCATGCGCCTCTGCCGGACTGACGCACCCGCGCAACCGGCGTAACCTGCTATTCATGTCCTACATCGAGATGCCGGACGCGCCGGGAATCATGGGGCCGATGATGTTTCGGCCGCAGACGGCCAAGCCGCTCTTCGATCTCGCCGAGGTTCTGCTGCGCGGCGAGAGTCCACTGAGTCGCGGCGACCGGGAAGTCATCGCCGCCTATGTCTCCACGCTCAACCAGTGTCAGTTCTGCGCAAACTCGCATGCGACCTTCGCCGCGCTGCAACTCGACGGCGGCTTCGACGTCGTCGACGCCGTCATCGCCGATCCCGCCACCGCACCGATAAGACCCAAACTGCGTGCGCTGCTTGCCGTAGCCGCCCTGGTGGCCGAGTCCGGGCTGGCCGTCACCGAGCAGGCGATCGAGGCGGCCAGGGCAGAAGGCGCCACCGACGTCGAGATCCACGACACCGTTCTGATCGCCGCGGCATTCTGCATGTTCAACCGGTACGTCGACGGGCTTGGCGCCATCACCCCGCCGGAACGTGCCGACTACGCCGACATCGGCCAGCTGATCGTCGGTCTGGGCTACGCCGCGGCGACTCCCCCGGTTCCCGCGCCCGAATCCGAGGCCGTCGGCTAGCTCTAGACTCGCGGTCGTGACCCTCGACACCGTCCAGCACGCCGCGGCCACGCCCGAGCATCCGCAGCCCTACCGCGAGCTCGGACTCAAGGACGACGAATACCAGCGCATCCGCGAGATCCTCGGCCGCCGTCCCACCGACGCCGAGCTGGCGATGTACTCGGTGATGTGGAGCGAGCACTGCTCCTACAAATCCTCCAAGGTGCATCTGCGCTACTTCGGTGAGACCACCACCGAGACCATGCGGGCCGGCATGCTGGCCGGTATCGGCGAGAACGCCGGCGTGGTCGACATCGGCGACGGCTGGGCGGTCACGTTCAAGGTCGAGTCGCACAACCACCCCTCCTACGTGGAGCCCTACCAGGGGGCGGCCACCGGCGTGGGTGGCATCGTGCGCGACATCATGGCCATGGGAGCACGGCCGGTCGCGGTGATGGACCAGTTACGGTTCGGCGCCGCCGACGCCCCCGACACCCGCCGGGTGCTCGACGGCGTGGTGCGCGGCATCGGCGGCTACGGCAATTCCCTGGGCCTGCCGAACATCGGCGGTGAGACCGTCTTCGACGCCTCCTACGCCGGCAACCCGTTGGTCAACGCCATGTGCGTCGGGGTGCTGCGCAAGGAGGACCTGCACCTGGCGTTCGCCTCCGGCACCGGCAACAAGATCATCCTGTTCGGGGCGCGCACCGGACTCGACGGCATCGGCGGGGTGTCGGTGCTGGCATCGGATACCTTCGCCGGCGACGAGTCCGGAACTGGCAGAAAGAAGCTGCCCAGCGTCCAGGTGGGCGACCCATTCATGGAGAAGGTGCTCATCGAGTGCTGCCTTGAGTTGTACTCCGCGCATCTGGTGGTCGGGATCCAGGATCTCGGCGGAGCCGGGTTGTCTTGCGCTACTTCCGAACTCGCGTCCGCCGGTGACGGTGGAATGGTGATCGAACTGGACCAGGTACCGCTGCGCGCGGCCAATATGACGCCTGCGGAGATCCTGTCGAGTGAGTCCCAGGAACGCATGTGCGCCGTCGTCACCCCGGACAACGTCGAGAAGTTCATGGAGGTCTGCCGCAAGTGGGAGGTCCTGGCGACGGTCATCGGTGAGGTGGCCGATGGCGACCGGCTGCGCATCACCTGGCACGGCGAGACCGTCGTCGACGTCCCCCCGCGCACCGTCGCCCACGAGGGCCCGATCTACTCCCGCCCGCTTGCCCGGCCCGACACCCAGGACGCGCTCAACGCCGACACCTCGGCCATGCTGCCGCGGCCGCAGACCGGCGACGAACTGCGCGCGACACTGCTCGCGCTGCTGGACAGCCCGCACCTGTGCAGCCGGGCGTTCATCACCGAGCAGTACGACCGGTACGTGCGGGGCAACACAGTGCTCGCCGAGCACGCCGACGGCGGTGTGTTGCGGATCGACGAACAGACCCACCGCGGTATCGCGGTCTCGACCGACGCCTCGGGCCGCTACACCCAACTCGATCCCTACACCGGCGCCCAACTCGCGCTGGCCGAGGCGTACCGCAATGTCGCGGTCACCGGGGCGACTCCGATCGCGGTCACCAACTGCCTCAACTTCGGCTCCCCGGAGGACCCCGGAGTGATGTGGCAGTTCGCGCAAGCCGTGCGCGGGCTGGCCGACGGGTGCGCGGCGCTCGGCATCCCGGTCACCGGCGGCAACGTCAGCTTCTACAACCAGACCGGCGCCACACCGATCCTGCCCACCCCGGTGGTGGGGGTGCTCGGGGTGCTCGACGATGTGCGCCGCCGGCTGCCCACCGGGCTCGGCAACGAGCCGGGGGAGAGCCTGATCCTGTTGGGCGACACCCGCGACGAGTTCGACGGGTCGATCTGGGCCCAGGTCACCGCCGATCACCTGGGCGGCACGCCGCCGGCGGTCGATCTCGGCCGCGAGAAGCTGCTCGGCGAGGTCCTCACGGCGGCGTCCCGCGACGGGCTGGCCTCGGCGGCTCACGACCTCAGCGAGGGCGGCCTGATCCAGGCCGTGGTGGAGGCCGCGCTGGCCGGCGAAACCGGTTGCCGCATCGTGCTTCCGCCGGGCGCCGACCCGTTCGTCTGGTTGTTCTCCGAGTCGGCCGGCCGGGTTCTGGTCGCCATTCCGCGTACCGAGGAGAGCCGCTTCGTCGCGATGTGCGAGGCGCGCGGGCTGCCTGCGACCCGCATCGGGGTCTCCGACGAGGGCTCGGACTCCGTTGAGGTGCAGGGACTGTTCACCGTCACGCTGGAGGAACTGCGCAGCACGTCGGAGGGAGTGCTGCCCAGGCTGTTCGGATGAGCCGAACGCCGCCGGCCGCCTATCTCTGGAGTCTGGTCCGCCTGGACTTCACCGGAGTGGCGTTCGCGGCACTGTTGTTCTGCCTGTCGCTGACCCCCTCGCTGCTGCCGCGGGACTGGCTGACCGGCGGGATCATCGGCGGTATCAACGCGGCCATCGGATACGGCATCGGCGTGCTGCTCGCCGTGCTGGCGCGCGCGCTGATTCCTCGCCGCCGGCGATGGTGGCCACCGGCCCCCCGCGTCCGGAGGGCCCTGCAGGCCGGCGTCATCGCGACCTCGGTCGGTGCGTCGCTGCTGATGCTGGTGCCCGCTGCGGCCTGGCAGCGCGACGTCGCCGCATTGATGAGCATCGACGGCCCCGCCACCGCGACATACATGCTCACACTGCCGGTGGCGATCGGAACCTCGTGTGTGCTGATCGCCGGCGCCCGGGTGGTCAAGGACGCGATCAGGGCGCTGGCGCGGCTGCTGATCCGCCGCTGGCACATCGGCGACGAGGTGGCCTTGTTCATCGGCAGTGCGATCGTCGTCATCGTGATCGTCACCCTGGTCAACGGTGTCCTGCTGCGCGGATTCCTGGCCGGCGCCAGCGCGGTCTTCCAGCCTCAGAACACCACCACGCGCCCCGGTGTCACGAAGCCGATTCAATCGGAAAGATCAGGCAGCACAACATCATTGGCTGCGTGGGACAGCCTCGGATTTCAGGGCCGCAACTTCGTCGGAACCGGGCCGGACGCCAGCGAGCTCGCTCAACTCAACGGCCGCCCTGCAAAGGAACCGATCCGCATCTATGCCGGGCTGCAAACCGGCGAGGATACCGGGGCTCGGGTCGCGGTGCTGCTCTCTGAGTTGCAACGCACCCGCGCCTACGAGCGCAGGCTGCTGGTGATCATTCCCACCACCGGGACCGGCTGGGTGGACCCGGTGGCTGCCCGCGCGATCGAATCGGTCTACAACGGCGACACCGCGCTGGTGGCCATGCAGTACTCGTACCTGCCGAGCTGGATCTCCTTCCTCGCCGACCGCGACAAGTCGGTCGAGGCCGGCCGCGCCATGATCGAGGCGGTTCACCGCCGCTGGTCGCAGTGGCCCGCGCAGCGGCGGCCACAGCTCGCCCTCTACGGCGAGAGCCTCGGTTCGATGGCCGGTCAGGGGGCGTTCGGCTACCTGCCCGACGTGGTCGACATGGGTTTCTCCGGTGTGTTGTGGGTGGGCCCGCCCAATGAGAGCAGGCTGTGGCGGGCGCTGACCGAGCGCCGCGACCCGGGCACACCCGAGGTGCAACCGCGTTACGACAACGGCCGCACCGTCCGCTTCGCCCAGGCCTCCGGCGCCGGGGAGATCGCCGCGGTAGGGGCGCCGCCGTGGACCGGCACGCGGGTGCTGTTCCTGCAGCACGCCTCCGACCCGGTCGTCTGGTGGTCACCGGATCTGCTGGCGCGAAAACCCGATTGGCTCGCCGAGCCCCCGGGTTTCGACCGCAGCCCGGCGATGCAGTGGTATCCCATCGTCACCTTCCTTCAGGTGACCGCCGACATGGCGGGCAACGTCACCGATTCCGCCGGCACGCCCCCCGGCCACGGGCACAACTACGGTGATCTGCAACTCGACGGCTGGGTCGCCGTCGCCGCTCCCGAGGACTGGACCCTGTCCGATACCGATCGGATCCGGCGCGCGTTGGAGAAGGTGATGGCCGCCGGCGGGCCGGAGTTCCAATGACCGGCAAGCGGATTAGGGCGCTGGGATTGGCCACCGCACTGGTCGGCTGGAGCTTCACCGCGGGACTGGACCGGCCGTGGCGGCGTCACCCGGTGGTGTTGGCGGCAGCCGGAACCGCGCTGGCGCTCACCGTGCGTGCCCCGCTGGGTCTTGCGCCCCCGCCGCTGCACCGCGGCCTTCGCCTCGGTGCGGCCGCCGCCGGCACGGTTGTCGCAGGCGTGGCCGCGACGACCGTCGTTCCGCGGGTGCGCGCCGCGATGGCGACGCGTGATCTGCCGGACCACCCCGCCCGCTGGCTCGGTCTCGAGATCCCCCTCGGCACGGTCTGGTCGGAGGAGACCGCCTTCCGGGCCGCCCTGGCCACCGTCGCCGCCGACGCTTTCGGCCCTACCGCCGGACGCGCACTGCAAGCTCTGACCTTCGGCCTGACGCACATTCCCGACGCACGCGACACCGGCGAACCGGTGGTGGCCACCGTCGCGGTCACCGCACTGGCCGGTTGGATGTTCGCACTGCTGACTGAACGATCCGGCAGCGTGCTCGCCGCGATGCTGGCCCATCTGGCGGTCAACGAGGCCGGTGCCGTCGCGGCCCTGGCGGTGCAGCGGTTCGCGGGGGGCGAACGGTGAGCCCGGGCGTCGATCCTCACGCGGCCCGGGATGCGGTGGCCGCGCTCGCGCGGTGGCTGGATGACGACACCGCGCCACCCCCCGGTCGGGCCGCTCTCGGGGCGGCGGTCCGGCTGACCGCCCGGACGCTGGCCGCCGCCGCACCCGGTGCCAGCGTGGAGGTTCGCATCCCGCCATTCATTGCGGTGCAATGCATTTCGGGCTTGCGCCACACTCGTGGAACCCCACCCAATGTGGTGGAGACCGATCCGCGGACCTGGCTGCTGCTGGCCACAGGTCTGCGCCGGCTCAGCGACGAGGTCAGGGCCGGGCACGTGTCGATGTCGGGCAGCCGCGCCGGCGAGATCGAGACGTGGTTTCCGCTGGTCAGCCTGAATGCCGACGACTCGCGGTGACGAGGTGGTGCCGGATTGCCGATTTCGCGTTCGGTGACCGTAGACTGACGCTGTCACCGATCCGGCAGGGAGTAGCCCACACAGTGACCGGTCAACTGGAAGATCTTGAGAACCCCCCGGGGGAAGAGTGCGGCGTCTTCGGCGTCTGGGCCCCCGGTGAGGAAGTCGCCAAGCTCAGCTACTACGGCCTCTACGCCCTGCAGCACCGTGGCCAGGAGGCCGCGGGTATCGCGGTCGCCGACGGCTCGCAGGTTCTGGTGTTCAAAGACCTCGGCCTGGTGTCCCAGGTGTTCGACGAGCAGACCCTGGCCGCCATGCCCGGCCACGTCGCCGTCGGGCACTGCCGCTACTCCACGACCGGCTCGACCACATGGGAGAACGCCCAGCCGGTGTTCCGCAACACCGCTGCCGGCACCGGACTCGCCCTGGGTCACAACGGAAATCTGGTCAACACCACCGAACTCGCCGAGCGCGCACGTTCCCTGGGCCTCATCAACCATGAGATGCCCGGGGCGACCACCGACTCCGACATCCTGGGCGCACTGCTGGCCGCCGGTGCGGCGGACTCCAGCATCGAGCAGGCCGCCCTGGAGTTGCTGCCGACGGTTCGCGGCGCGTTCTGTCTGGTGTTCATGGACGAGTCCACCCTCTATGCCGCGCGGGATCCGCACGGCGTGCGACCGCTGTGCCTGGGTCGACTGGACCGCGGCTGGGTGGTGGCCTCGGAGACCGCGGCACTCGATATCGTCGGCGCCTCGTTCGTCCGCGACATCGAACCCGGTGAACTGCTCGCCATCGACGCCGACGGAGTGCGCTCCAGCCGGTTCGCACCGCCCACCCCGAAGGGGTGCATCTTCGAGTACGTCTACCTGGCCCGGCCGGACAGCGTCATCGCCGGCCGTTCGGTTCATGCCACCCGGGTTGACATCGGCCGCCGACTGGCGCGGGAGATGCCGGTTGACGCCGACCTGGTGATCGGCGTTCCGGAGTCGGGCACTCCTGCGGCGGTGGGGTACGCCCAGGAGTCCGGTATTCCGTTCGGGCAGGGACTGATGAAGAACGCCTACGTCGGCAGGACGTTCATCCAGCCGTCGCAGACCATCCGCCAACTCGGAATCCGGCTCAAGCTCAATCCGCTCAAAGAGGTCATCCGTGGCAAGCGGCTGATCGTCGTGGACGACTCGATCGTGCGGGGCAACACCCAGCGCGCACTGATCCGCATGCTGCGCGAGGCCGGTGCCGTCGAGGTCCACGTTCGCATCGCCTCGCCGCCGGTGAAGTGGCCGTGCTTCTATGGCATCGACTTCGCCACCCCGGCCGAACTGATCGCGAACGCGCCGGGCACTCAGACCCAGGACGGCGAGATACTCGAGGCGGTCCGCCAGGCCATCGGCGCTGACACCCTCGGCTATATCTCGCAACAGGCCATGATCACCGCCACCGAGCAACCCGCCAGCAGGCTGTGCTGCGCGTGCTTCGACGGCAAGTACCCGATCGCGTTGCCCAGTACCACCGAA
The DNA here is from genome assembly GCA_041303735.1 of Mycobacterium sp. Lineage (GTDB taxonomy): Bacteria > Actinomycetota > Actinomycetes > Mycobacteriales > Mycobacteriaceae > Mycobacterium. Next base: position 1,717 of record JBFYOQ010000080.1, on the reverse strand, counting down.
CTCGGCAAGAACGTCATGGAGAACATGCTCGCCGCGGTGCAGGCCGACAACGACAACGCCTCAGCACTCAGCCGGCCTTAAACCGGCAGTCGAACCCAGCCGGCCTTAGCTGACCGCCGCGGTCACCCGCCGCACCCGACGGTCCATCGCGACCGCCTGCAGGGGCCGGCCCGCGTACCAGTACACCCGGCCCAGTAGCCCGCGCGGATAGAAGATCGCCTCCTGCTCGTAGCGGCTTCCGTTGCCCTCCGGTGTGATTCGCATCTCGAGCCACCTCTCGCCGGCACCCCGGCGATCGGCGCGCAGCTTGAGCATTCGTCCGGGTTCGCGTTCCTCCACCCGCCAGTGCGCCGGGACGCTGCTCTCGACGGCCTTCCACAACTGTTCGGGCGAGACCGAGGTGTGCCGGGACCGGGTGTCGGTGAAGACCACCTCGCCGGCCCACTCCGGATCACTCGGCAGCTGTGCCGCGGTGCCGGTGTTCCAGGTGGTCTCGATATCGCCGCGGGCGATGCGTGCCAGCGCCAGCGATACGGACCGCTTGTAGCCGGTGAGGCCGCCCTCCGGAGGCTCGATGATGGTGTCGATGTCGTGGTTGCTCATCACCGCGTCACAGTGCAACGACTCGACCAACGGCCGGGCCAGGCCGGCGGGGATCGGGGTCACCAGACCCACCCACAGCGACGCGATCCGCGGTGTCAGCACCGGCAGCACCAGGATCCGGCGCGGCCGCAGGCCGGCGACCTCGGCGTAGATCTGCATCATGTCGCCGTACTCCAGGACGTCGGGGCCGCCTATATCCCACTCCCGCGACTTCGGCACCGGGCAGGTGGCCGCAGCCACCAGGTAGTACAGCACGTCGCGGATGGCGATCGGCTGGATCTTGTTGTGCACCCACTTCGGGGTGGTCATCACCGGCAGCCGGTCGGTGAGATGGCGAACCATCTCAAAGGACGCCGATCCGGAGCCGACCACGACGCCGGCCTGTAGGACCACCGTCTCGATACCGGAGGCGATCAGGATCTCGCCGACCGTGGTGCGCGACCCCAGATGCGTGGACAACTCGGCACCCTCGGGATGCAGGCCGCTCAGGTAGATGATGCGCCGCACACCCGCGCGCCGCGCGGCGGATACCACGTTGAGCGCCGCCCGTCGTTCCTCGGCGGCGAAGTCCTTCTCGAAGCCCATCGAGTGGACGAGGTAGTAGACGATGTCGACGTCGTCGAAGGCCGCTTCCAGCGACTGCGCATCACCGAGATCGCCCTTGGCCACCTCGATGCGGTCCCGCCACGGGACCCCGGCCAGTTTCTCCGGGGTCCGGGCCAGCGCCCGCACCTCGAACCCGCTGTCGAGCAGTCGTGGCACCAGCCGTCCCCCGATGTAACCGGTGGCGCCCGTCACCAGGCAGCGAAGCCGTTCAGCTCCCACGTAGACCTCCTCGTCCAGATAGTGAACCCCAGGCCCGCCCCGCTCGCATCGGTCGGGGGTGAGCCGTCACAGCGCCGTCACCGAAACCGCGCAGTCAGGAAACCGGGCAACCCGCCGGCCCCGGAACCTCCACCGACAGCGGCGCGCCCACGGGATTTATGTAGACCACCTCCATCACCAGCGGGGTGGGGCCTTCGTTGCGGCCGTTGTGAACGAAGCCCGGGCCGATGCCCTCTTTGACCGGCTCACCGGTCTCGTAGACGGCGTCGACGGCGCAGTTGCCGCCCCC
>JBFYOQ010000079.1:0-4343 GCA_041303735.1 Mycobacterium sp. | reverse complement strand
ACTCGGCGCTGGCGATCGACCTGCTCTCGGAGGAGGGCGGCTCGGCGGTGTTCACCGATCCGGCGGCAGCGACCGCGGCACTGGCCGCCGCACCCCCGGAGCGCTTCATCGCCGATCTGCGCTCTGGTCTGGACGAGGTGGCCCGCCGCGTACCTGACCGAGGTCTCGCAGCCGTCGGCTTCTGCTTCGGTGGCGGGCTGGTGTGGCAGCTGCTGGCCGCCGGCGAACCGCGGCTGCGAGCAGCCGTCCCGTTCTACGGGCCCACGCCCGAGGATGCCGATTTCAGCGGTTCGCGCGAGGCCGCCGTCCTCGGCGTCTACGGCGCGCTCGACGATCGGGTGAACGCCTCGGAACCGATAGCGCGGGCAGCGCTGGAAAAAGCCGATCTGGTCTTCGAGTTGATCACCGAGCCCGATGCCGATCACGCCTTCTTCAACGACACCGGCAAGCGCTACAACGCCGCCGCCGCGGCCAACGCCTGGGCGCGTCTGCAGGACTGGTTCAGCCGCTACTTGTCGTAGCGGAGGCGTCCGCGCGGATCGGGCACTGGGTCGGCGTCGCAGTGGGTGTCGCGGTGTCGGCGACGCGCCGCGAGCGGACCCGGATCACCGCACCGCGGTGCGGTTCCAGGATGACATGGCGGACCCGCGGGCGTTCGCCGGCGGCGGTGGTCGTGTCCAACTCGACGCGACGCAGCACCTCGCGCAGCACGACGCGCATCTCCGCCATCGCGAATGTCGCACCGAGACAACGGCGGTTACCGCCACCGAACGGCAGCCAGGTGGTGGGGCTCAGGGTCGCGCCGAGCATCCGGTCGGGGGTGAAGCGATCGGGGTTCTCGTACAGCGCGGGGTTGGCGTGCACCAGACCGATACCGGGGGCGACCATCACCCCGGCCGGCAGGTGATAGCCGGCGACATCGACGGGGGCCGTGAGCACCCGGCCGACGTCGAACACGACCGGGCGGATGCGCAGCGTCTCCTTGGCGATCGCATCCAGATACTCGTCGCCGGCCGGGTCACCGGCGGCGCTGGATTCGGCGGCGGCAACCGCCGTGGCCAGGATGTCCGGATGCCGGGTCAGCCGCTCCAGTGCCCAGGACAGCGAGGTGGCGGTGGTGTCATGTCCGGCGGCCAGCAGCGTCATCAACTGGTCGCGCAGTTCCCGGTCGGTCATGTGCCGGCCGTCCTCGTCCGCGGCGCGGACCAACATGGACAGCACGTCGGTGCGCTGGGGCAGATCCGGGTCGGTGCGACGATCGGCGATCTCGGCGTACAGCAGCCGGTCGGCCTGCTCGATGCGCCGGCGCACATAGCGCCACGGCAGGTGCCGCTGCAGCGCCGGGTTGCCGATGGCCAGGGTGGCCCACGGCCCCATCCCGAGAGCATGGGGGATCGCGTCCCTCAGCGCGGACAGCCGGGCCGGATCGCTGGCGCCGACGACGGTCCGCAGGATCACCTCGAGGGTGATTTCGGACATCTTCGGAGCCACCGGGAAGTCGACGCCCACCGGCCAGTCGGCGATGTTGGCGGCGGCGGCGTCGGCCATCACCGGGATCTGGCGGGCGACGGCGTCGCGGGCGAACGGGCCCATCATCAGCCGGCGCCGGTCTCGATGCAGATCGTCGTCGAGCAGCAGCACCGAACTCTCGCCGACGAGGCCGGCCAGCATCGCATTGGCCTCGCCGGCATGGAACACCGCCGGATCGCCGGCGAAGACCGTCTTGATGTCGGCCGGATTCGTCAGATAGACGACGGTGCCCACCGAGGCGACTCGCAGTGTGAACACGTCGCCGTAGCGGCGGTGCGCCCAGGCGACGAACCGCGGCCAGTGCCGCAGCACGATCGCGGTCTGCACGGGTGCGGGTAGGCGGGGTCCCGGCGGCAGTTCGCGCACCTTTCGAGCATAGCCGACGAGGCCTCGCCGCAGTTGAAAAACCCCAGCTGAGCCGCTATAATTGAGGTATACGCAAGGCCGCTTTCGCAGCGGCTATTCATTGCAGTCGGGGGTTCGGAAAATCACGTTCGGCGGTGCATGCCGCCTCTTTCGTGCTGGCCGTCGCCTGCCTAACGAAAGGTGGCCCACATGACCAATTCCAACCACACCCTGATCGCCGCACTGCTGGACCGTTCCGGCTCCATGGCGTCATCCAAGGCTGCCACCGAGGATGGCTGGCGGGAGCTGATCAGCGAGCAGCGTCAGGAACCCGGACGCTGCGAGGTGACGCTGGCGCAGTTCGATACCCACTTCGAGGTGCTCTACCCCGCCACCGATATCGGTGTGGTGCCGGAGTTCGAGGTCGAGCCGCGTGGGCAGACCGCGCTGCTGGATTCTGCCGGCCGGTTCATCACCGAGGTGGGCGAGGTGCTGGCCGCGCTGCCCGAGGAGCAGCGGCCCGGCAAGGTGATCTGCCTGATCATGACCGACGGCATGGAGAACGCCAGCCGCGAGTGGGCCTGGCAGACGATCAAGGCCTTGATCACCCAGCAGCGCGAGGTCTACGGCTGGGAGTTCATCTTCCTCGGCGCGAACATCGACGCCGTGGAGGTGGGTGCCCGGATGGGCATGGAGCGGGAGAAGGCGATGACCTTCGCCGCCGGCTCCTACGTCGGCAATCGGCGGGCCTACAGCGTGACCTCGGCGAAGATCAAGGAGGCCCGAGCCGGCCGGGATTTCGGCTTCACCCCGGAGGAGCGGACCGAGTCGATGGGCGACGACGAGCAGCGGTAAGCGAAGAACATGTCGGTGGGCCTTCCTAGGGTCTGATCTGTAGATCGGATTCACGGGGGAGGGTCACATGAGTGTTCGTCTGATGTTCGCGGCGGCGGTGCTGGCGGGGTTGCTGGGGACGGGGGTCGCGGTGCTTACCGTGCCCACCGCCGCCGCGGACAACGTGTGCGTCGGGGTGCTCAACCAGAGCGGGTGCCAGCCGGCGCCGTGGAACGGCCAGTTGATGGAAACCTGGAACACCCCGGGTTACTACGGTGGCTGGACCAACGGCCCGGTGATGTGTGACCCGTTCACCCGGCAGTGCCGCGGCTGGGCGCAGCCGTAGACGGCGCGCTGCCACTTCCACCGTCGCGTCGTACAGGTCTGCGTCGACGATGTCGCCTGAGACGCCTACGTGTAACGTTTGTGTCAATCCCCGCGATATTCATTGTGACGCCCCGAAATGGCGCGCCCGGCACCTTGCGCGGTGCTGCTCTAGTGATTGAGAAGTGTGGTCATGACTGTTTTGACGAATACAACCCGCCGACTGCTGCTCGCGGGCGGGTTCGCCCTCGCCGTTGCCGCGCCGATCGGCGCCATCGCCGCCTACGACGGCGGGTCGGTGCTGCCGGCCGTGGCATCCTGCCCAGAGGGTCAGGTGCTCGATGGGGTGACCGGCGGCTGCCAGCCGGCCACCGGCGATGCTCCGGCCACCCTCAACCCGATCAACCCCGAGGGCGCGGACCTGCAGCCCGGCTCGATCACCTCCTCCGATGCCGGTGATGTCGGCCGGCTGCCCGAGGTCGACGGCATTCCGTGCACCGGCGCGAACACCGGCCAGTGCATCGGCCTGTCGCAGAACCAGCCGACGTTCGAGCAGCCGCAGAGCACCCTGTCGTCCAGCCCGTAGAGCGGGCTCGATCTGGGTCAGCCCCAGTTGAGGACTTGGAAGGCCATCGGTGTGTTGAACGTCCGGTGAACCACGGCCGGCCGGCAAGGAATCCAACCCAGGTTCAGCGTCACGACACGGGCCGTCGTCTTCTTCGGCTGATCAGTCCTGAATGCTGAGCGCCTGGGTCGGGCAGTTCTCGCAGGCCTGTTCCAGATCGGTGCGGCGGTCTTCGCCGATGTCCTCAACCAGGATGTGCAGCGCACCGTCGGGGCCGATGGAGAAGACGTCCGGGGCGACGGCCTCGCACAGCCCGATGGATGAGCACTTGGTGTAGTCGACGACGATCTTCATCGTTGCTTCTCTGGAGTGAATTCAGCCCTCATGCTCATCACGGTATGGAAGAAGTTGCCATTGCCCAACTCCGGCTCGCCGACGATGCGGATATCGGGCAGCCGGGTCAGCAGCTCGCGGAACGTGACCGCCAACTGACGACGGGCCAACTGAGCGCCCAGGCAATGGTGGATACCGCCGCCGCCGAAGGCGACGTGCTTGTTCGGTGAGCGGGACAGATCCAGGAGCTCGGGATGGTCGAACACCTCGGTGTCCATGTTGGCCGAGGAGTAGAACATGATCACCTTGTCACCCGCGGTGATGTGGTGGCCGCCCAGTTCGGTGTCATGCGCCGCGGTGCGGCGAAACGTCATGATCGGGGTGGCCCACCGGACGATCTCCTCGACGGCCA
>JBFYOQ010000078.1:0-4075 GCA_041303735.1 Mycobacterium sp. | reverse complement strand
TCCGACCAGTACTGCGCGACGGGCGCGTCGTAATCGATCTGGCCGCGGTCGGCCAGGCGGTGGATGACGGTGGACGCGACTCCCTTGGTCGCGGAGAACACCATGGGCGCGGTGTCGGCCTGCCAGTGGGTCTGCCCGCGCCGGTCTGACCATCCGGTCCAGATGTCGACTACCGGCTGGCCGTCGAGATAGACCGCCAGTGCGCCGCCGCCGAATCGGGGATGCGGGAAAAGGGCGGCGAAGGCACGCACCGCCACCGTGAAGTTGCGATCCGCCGCACCCTGCACCCCGTGGGGCAGGGTAGACGTGCCGCTACCGGCTGTCGCCTGGGTCACATCAGCGAATGTACAAGCCGTACACGCCGATACGGCAGATCGTTGTCGATCTGTTAGCTTTCCGCTCCGGCCGCATCCAGGATGCGTTGCGCGGCAAGCGCGGGCGTCAATTCTCCGTCGCGGACTTTCTGCTCCACCTCGGCCCGCATGGCTTTCACCGCCGGATTGGTCAGGACACGATCGAGCACTGCGTCGCGCACCATCGACCAGGTCCAGTCCACCTGCTGGGCGCGTCGGCGCGCGTCGAACTCCCCCGCCGCCGTCAGCACGTCGCGGTGTTTCTCAATGGTGTCCCACAGCTCCGGGAGCCCGGTGCCTTCCAGTGCACTCATGGTCAGCACGGGTGGGCGCCAGAGGGTTTCCCGCGGATAGATCAGCCGGATCGCCGAGGACAGTTCGCGTGCCGCCAGATTCGCCTCGCGCGTATGGTCACCGTCGGCCTTATTGACCACGACGATATCGGCCAGCTCCAGCACACCCTTCTTGATGCCCTGCAGTTGGTCACCGGTGCGGGCGAGGGTGAGGAAAACGAAGGTGTCGACCATGTTGGCGACCGTGACCTCGGACTGACCCACCCCGACCGTCTCGACCAGGATCACGTCGAAGCCGGCAGCTTCGAGCAGCACGATCGTTTCGCGGGTGGCCCTGGCGACTCCGCCGAGCGTGCCCGATGTCGGCGAAGGCCGGATGTAGGCGTCCGGATGCACCGCCAGGCGTGCCATCCGCGTCTTGTCACCCAGGATGGATCCCCCGGTGCGGGTCGACGACGGGTCGACCGCCAGCACCGCCACCCGGTGGCCCCGCTCGATGAGATACATGCCCAGCGCCTCGATGGCGGTGGACTTACCCACGCCCGGTACCCCGGTGATCCCGACGTGCATGGCACCGCCCGCCTGGCCCATCAGCTCGAGCAGTAGCCGCTGCGCGCGATCCCGGTGATCGGGCCGGGTTGACTCCACCAGCGTGATCGCACGCGGCAGCGCCGTGCGGTCGCCGCAGCGGATCGCGTCGGCGAGCGCGGTGATATCCCGATCGGGGCGGCCCATAGGGTGGCGGCTCAGCTCAGCTCGTAGCCGAGGCGCTCGCCGAGCTTCTGCAGCAGGCTCACGGCGGCCTGGGCGATCACCGTTCCGGGCGGATAGATCGCTGTCGCGCCCGCGGCGTAGAGCTCGTCGAAGTCTCCCGGCGGAATCACTCCGCCGACCACGATCATGATGTCGGGCCGCCCGACCGCGGCGAGCGCGTCGCGCAGTGCGGGTACCAGGGTCAGATGGCCGGCCGCGAGCGAGGACACCCCGACGACGTGGACGTCATTGTCCGCCGCTTGGCGGGCCACCTCCTCCGGCGTGGAGAACAGCGAACCGACGTCGACGTCGAAACCGATGTCGGCGAACGCGGTGGCGATCACCTTCTGTCCGCGGTCGTGGCCGTCCTGGCCCATTTTGGCGACCAGGATGCGCGGGCGCCGGCCGTCGGCCTCGGCGAAGCGCTCCACCAGTCGGGTGGCCTCACCCAGCCCTGTCATGCTGCCTCCTGCGCCGCCCCCCTGGCCGACCTCGTCGCGATACACCCCGGAGATGGTGCGGATCTCGGCGTGGTGGCGGCCGTAGACCTTCTCCAGTGCGTCGGAGATCTCCCCGACCGTGGCCTTGGCCCGCGCCGCCGAGATCGCGAGCGCCATCAGATTGTTGCCCAGACCCCCGTCGGCGGCGCGGCCGGATTCGGCTGCGGCGCGGGTGAGCTCCTCCAGGGCCGCCTGCACCGCGGCGCCGTCACGCTCGCCGCGTAGCCGCTCGAGCTTGGCGAGTTGCTCGGCACGCACCCGGGTGTTCTCAATCTTGAGCACCTCGATGTCGGGGTTCTCATCGACCTGGTACTTGTTGACCCCGATCACCGGCTGCTGGCCCGAATCGATCCGGGCCTGGGTGCGTGCAGCGGCTTCCTCGATACGCAGCTTCGGAATGCCGTCGCTGATGGCCTGCGCCATGCCTCCGTGCTGGGCCACCTCGTCGATGTGGGCACGCGCCCGCTCGGCGAGTTGGTGGGTCAACCACTCGACGTAGTACGAGCCGCCCCAGGGATCGATGGGACGGGTCGTTCCGGACTCCTGCTGCAACAGCAGCTGGGTGTTGCGGGCGATGCGCGCGGAGAAGTCGGTGGGCAGCGCCAGTGCTTCGTCAAGGGCATTGGTGTGCAGTGACTGGGTGTGCCCCTGGGTGGCGGCCATGGCCTCGATGCAGGTTCTGGCGACGTTATTGAACGGATCCTGAGCGGTCAGCGACCACCCCGAGGTTTGCGAATGGGTCCGCAGGGACAGCGATTTCGGGCTCTTGGCACCGAAGCCCGCCACCAGTTCGCTCCACAGCCACCGTCCCGCCCGGAGCTTGGCGACCTCCATGAAGAAGTTCATTCCGATGCCCCAGAAGAAGGACAACCGAGGAGCGAAATCATCGATCTCCAGCCCTGCTTCCAGCCCCGCTCTGAGATAGTCCACACCATCGGCGAGGGTGTAGGCGAGTTCGAGATCGGCTGTGGCACCGGCTTCTTGGATGTGATAGCCGGAGATCGAGATGGAGTTGAACTTCGGCATCTTTGCGCTGGTGTAGGCGAAGATGTCGGAGATGATCCGCATCGACGGTGTGGGCGGGTAGATGTAGGTGTTGCGCACCATGAACTCTTTGAGAATGTCGTTCTGGATGGTGCCGGCCAGTTTCTCCGGCGGCACCCCCTGCTCCTCGGCCGCAACCACGTAGAGCGCCAGGATGGGCAGTACGGCGCCGTTCATGGTCATTGACACCGACACGCCGCCGAGGTCGATGCCGGCGAAGAGTTCCCGCATATCGAGGATCGAGTCGATGGCCACCCCTGCCATTCCGACATCGCCCTGCACCCGGGGATGATCGGAGTCGTACCCCCGATGGGTGGCCAGATCGAATGCCACCGACAGTCCCTTCTGTCCGGCCGCGAGGTTGCGGCGGTAGAAGGCGTTGGAGTCCGCTGCGGTGGAGAAACCGGCGTATTGCCGGATGGTCCACGGCTGGTTGACGTACATCGTGGGATAGGGACCGCGGATGAAGGGCGGTTCGCCGGGGAAACCGTCCAACGGGTAGCCGGCGGCAACAGCGGCGTCGCGGTCGGCGCCGACGTAGAGGGGTTTGACGACGATGCCCTCCGGGGTGTGCCAGTCGAGTTGCTCGGAGGCATAGCCGTGGGCTGCCGCGGCCTGCGCGACACGCGCCGTGGCGGCCGCTTCGGTCGGGGCCGTCGCGGAGGTGCCGGCGTATAGCGGAACAGCGGCGAAGCTCGAAACAGCGGCGATACCGGATTCGGTCACCTCAGACCCCCAATCGGGTGAGCAGGGTCGACAGTTCCTTGACAGCATCGACTTTCGCAGTCAGATACTTGTCGGGCCGGGCGTCCGTAGGCACGTCGGCAACCGCCTTCTCCGGGCCCGCCAGATAGATGCGCTCACAACCGGCGGCACGGGCCGCCGGAACGATTGCACCGAGCTGGGCCCCGTACCGGGCATCCGTTCCGCAGATCACCACGATCGACACGTCAGCATCCCGCACAACGTCTGCGATCCGAGGAGGTTCGACGGTGCCGGGATTGACGGCCTCGATACCACCGGATGCCAGCAGGTTGGTGGCGAAGCTTACCCGGATGTTGTTCTCCGCCAACGGGCCCAGGGGGAGCAACAGGACCCGGGGACGTGCGCCGTGCCGCTCCAGATAGCGGTC
>JBFYOQ010000077.1:0-14402 GCA_041303735.1 Mycobacterium sp. | reverse complement strand
CCTGCGCACCGCTCCCCCCGGAGAAAACCGGGGTGGCACCGCGCGACAGCGAGACATGCTGGTGCGCACCATTTCCCACCGCACCCGCGAACGGCACCGGGGAGAAGCTCACCCGCACCCCGTGGTAACGGGCAACCCGGCCCAAGACGGTTCTCATCAGGACAAGCTGATCTGCCGCAGCGACCGGGGATGCGGGCAGCAGGGAGATTTCGAACTGGTTGACGCCGTACTCGGGGTGGAACTGCTCGATCCTGACTCCAGCCGTTGCCGCCGCAGCGATGACATCCCGGATGAATGCCTCGTGCTCGAGCACACCGGCGAGGCCGTATTGCGCCCACAGGTCACCGGGCAGCCTGCTGCCGTCCGGACCGACGAGCAGGAATTCGATCTCATGCCCAACCCGGGCCTGCAGACCGGCGTCGGCGAGGCGCGTATCGAGGCGGGCCAGCGTCCCGCGGGCGCACTCGGGAACGGATGTGCCGTCCTGATCGACGAAAAAGCCTGGCGCCCAGGCCATACCGGCGCCGATGGACCGCAAGCCCTCGGGGTCGATGCGTACCCTGTGGTCACCCACCACGCTGATGGCATCGGTGAACGCGATACCGCTCTGGTCGATGGTGAAGCCGTGCCAGGTGGGGCTCGCCCCGAGTCCGGGGTCGACGAACGCTGTCGCCCGTTCTAGCGGAACGGTTTTGGCCAATGTCAGACCGGCGGGGTTGACGACAGTCCCCACCACGGTGCCCACTCCGTTGGCCTGCAGATCGGTGATCGTCGCGCTGAGCGTGGATTTGGCCATCAGTGGCGCTACCGGACGTCGACCGAGATCGACGGCCACCCGGTGGCACCGTCGGGCATCGGGCTGGCGGGATCACCGGTCTGCACCGCGCCACTGCTGTCGGTCGCCCGGACGGTGATGGCGTGCGTGCCGGGGGTGGCCTTCCAGTCGAAGGTCCACAACCGCCAGGTGTCCTTGGAATACGCGGCACCGAGTTTGGCGGGCTGCCAGGGGCCGTCGTCGATGCGAACCTCGACGGCCTTGATACCGCGGTGCTGCGCCCAGGCGATGCCGCCGAGGGTCACCGGCCCGGCGTTGAGTCGCGCGCCATTGCGGGGTACGTCGATGCGTGATCCGGTCTTGATCGGCGCCTGTGCCGACCAGCCCAGCTTGGTCCAGTAGGCCTGCGCCCGGTCGAAGCGGGTGAGTTCGAGGTCCACCACCCATTTGGTGGCGGAGACGAAGCCATACAGACCGGGAACCACCAGCCGGGCCGGATAGCCGTGCTCGACCGGCAGTGGCACTCCGTTCATCCCTATCGCGAGCAGTGAGTCACGATCATCGGTGAGAACCTCCACCGGTGTCCCTACTGTGAAACCGTCCACCGACGTGGACAGCACCATGTCGGCGTCCGGCCGGATACCACTAGCGCGCAACAGATCCCGGATGCGGTACCCCGTCCACATCGCATTGCCGATCAACTCCCCGCCAACGGGGTTCGATACGCACATCAGGGTGACGGCCTTCTCCACCGGCTCGAAACGGGCCAGGTCGTCGAAGGTGTAGGTGATCTCCTCCTCGACCATGCCGTGGATGCGCAGCTTCCAGTCGGTCCGGGACAGTTGCGGCACGCTCAGCGCGGTGTCGATCCGGTAGAAATCGGCGTTGCCTGTGATGAAACTCGGCAGGCCCGCCGCCCTGGGCTCGACCTCCGGCGGAATTGGAGGTGCCGGCGAGGCGACTTGCGGGAGGGCGAAAGCCTCGCGGTCGCCCGAGACCGACTTCAGCCGCCGGTTCACCACGACGCCCAGCACACCGCTGAGCGCTCCGGCGCCCAACGCCATACCGGTCAACAGGGAACGGCGGCGGGCGGTGTCGGTGTCACTCGGTTGCGGCCGGGTGAGCCGGCGCAGCACGACGATGCCCGCCACGGTGCCCACCACCGTGGGGATGACGTCCGGCAGGCGCGCGCCGGTCACCGACAGCACGGCCGCACAGCCGGCCACACCGGCTGCGAGGATGGCCAGGCTGCCCATCGGGACGCGGGAGCGCTCCCAGATGGCGGTCACCGCGGCGAGTAGCCCGATGACCAGGAGCACCATCACCGACAGGAACAATTTGTCGGAGGTCCCGAAGGTCTGAATCGCCCATTCCTTCGCCGGCCCGGGGGTCAGGTCGATCACCGCGGTACCGACGGCGGTGCGCGCGTCGGAGGCCGGCGAGAAGAACGCGGCAAGCAGCTGGGCGACACCGAGTGCCACGGCGACCGCGGCCACTCCGGCACCCATCCGGGCCGACACCGACGTTCCGATCTGCGTTGCTGGCATCGGCTCAACCTACCTTCGTGAGTTGCTCGCTACGGGAGTGTTTCGCTCGAGCCTGGCATGGTCGGCCGGCTGCCTCCTGTCCCCCGATCGGCCCCGTCACGGATGAACCGGCCATCGGCTGATCAGTGGAGAGGAATCGGTCCGATCACCCGATAGAAACCCGTGGTCGTTGCTGGCTAGATAGATTGTGTCGTCCGGTTGGTCGGGCGCGGAAAGGAACATGATGTCTACACCTCGCATTACCCGTGGCGTTGCGCTGCTGATCGGGACCGCGGCGGTCACCGGCGCCCTAGCGGCCTGCAGTACCACCACCGAGAAGCCGACCGAGTCCCCAAGTCCGTCGATGTCCGAAACGATGATGCCCACTGAGAAGCCGACACCCACTGAGAAGAACGTGACCCCCGGCGGCGTCAACCCGGGCGGAATGACCCCGGGTGGCGGGAACGCTTCGTTCACTCCGACGGTCACGGCCCGTCCCGCTCCGACAGCCCTGCCCGGCAACGTCATCACCGGTGGCTGAGTAGGCCGGTCGGGGAATGAATCGGTGGTCGCGCCGGCGCACCGCGCTGGCGGCAGTTCTCGCGGTCGTCACCGTCGCCGGGGTGGTGACCCTCACTGAGGGGCACCGCCCCGGTACCCAATCGGGGCCTGTCGCTATCGGCGGGCCGTACGCGGCCATGCTGGCCGACTCGACGGATCTCGGCCCGAGCCGGGGCACAACGGTCCGACTGACCGCCGCGCTGAACGGCGCCGGGCAGCCGAGTGCGCTGATGAGGTGGGCGCAGCGCGCGGGGCTCTCAGTGCGGTGGCGGCCTGGTGACACCTGGGCCCTGCTGGAGGGCGACGGTGGTCGAATCGAGGAGGCTCTTGGAGTCCCGGTCCACGACTACCGCGGCCGGCGCGGACAGCTCTACTACGCCTCACCGCGGCAACCTGTCGTTCCGACCGGGCTGAGGACCGAGGTAGCCGGGCTGGGCCGCATCCTCAGTTACACCCCGCATCACGAATCACGGCTCTGGCCGTTCCCGAAAGAGGTTCCCGGCCAGGGTCTTACACCTGATGCGCTGCTGCAGGCCTATAACGTCCAACCCCTGCGCGACGCCGGCTACACGGGCAAGGGTGTCACCGTCGTGGTGTTCGGATTCGATGGATTCGATCAGGCTGATCTCGACATGTTCTCGACAACGTTCAACCTTCCGCAGTTCACCCCTGAGGTGGTGGGAGATCGGCCGTCCGAGGTCCGTGGTGAGACCACCATGGACCTCCAGGCGGTGCACGCACTGGCGCCGGATGCCAAGAAGGTTCTAGTCAACGCGCGTCCGACCGTCACCGGTGATGCGGCATACGTCCGGATAGCGGAGATGATGGAAGACACCACGGCCCGCTACCCGGGCGCGGTGTGGAGCTTTTCCATCGGATGGGGCTGCGACAAACTCATCACCGCCGCGGACCTTGAGCCGGTGCGGGCCGCGATGCGCAACGCCCACCGCACCGGCACCACCGCCTTCAATGCAAGCGGTGATCTGGCCGGACTGGAGTGCAAGGGCGGTGAGCAGTGGTCATCACCGCCGAGTGACGACAACGTCGGCCTGGACGCAGTGGCGTCCCTACCCGAAATGACCAGCGTGGGTGGAACCACGCTGTCGACCGACGCCTCCGGCGGCTGGCTGGCGGAGCAGGCGTGGTTCGACGCACCACTGTCGCAGGGCACGGCCGGCGGGGTGTCGGCATTGTTCGACCGTCCGGCGTGGCAGAGCCAACTGACCACCGACGAGGGTCCGGGCCGACGATTGACCCCGGACGTCTCGGCGGTCGCCGACCCTTTCACCGGCATGAAAATCGTCTTGGGCCAGCAGGTCATCGTCGGCGGCGGCACCTCCCTGGCCGCACCGATCTGGGCAGGCATTGCCGCTGTGATGAACCAGTACCTGACCGCGAACGGCGGCCGGTTACTGGGCGAGGTGAACCCACTGCTGTATCGGATCGCCGAAGGCGCCAGGTTGCCGGCATTCCGCGACATCGTTCTCGGCGGAAACGCCGTCGCCCTCGCCGGACCGGGCTATGACCTCGTCACCGGACTGGGTACCCCCAATGTCGACAACCTGGTTCGCAATATCCTCATGCTCCAGAAGCTGCTGCCATGACCACCGCGCAGACGCCCGTTCCGACCGTCGAGTGCCGCCGGTGCCAGGTGGACGTACCGGCGGGCAATTTCTGCGGCAGCTGCGGCAGCGATCCAGTAGCGGAGCCAGGCAGAAGCGCAGTGTGGCTGCGCCGCAAGACCTTCGGCGCCGCTCCCGGCGAAGGTGTGTTGCTGCCCCACCTGGCGAGCTCACTGTTCCCGCATCTGCCGAGTGGGTCGCGTAAGCCGTTCCGGGTGATCATTGCGATTGGTGCCGTTGGCCTGTTGGCGGCCGCGCTGCTGCGGCTGCCGTCGATAGGGATCGCGGTCGGTGCGCTCGGACTCCCCCTGCTATTCGTGTTGTACCTGCGTGCATCCGGCGCCGAACGCGACATGCCCCGCGCGTCGCTGGCGATTGCGGCGCTGCTGGGTGCCCTACTGGGAACGATCTGGGTGCTGGTGAGCGGTCAGGTGATCGCACATAGCTACGGGGTTCCGATGTCGTTGGGGCTGGCCTTGCATCATCTGCTCCGCGAAGGGCTGATCGTCCCGACGGTCGGGATGGCGTTGATGGTCGTACCCACGGTTCTGATCCGTCTACTGCGGCCACAGAGCCGAGAGTCACTGGACGGCTTCATGATCGGAGCCCTGGCCGCACTGACCTTCACCGCCGCGGCAAGCCTGACCCGGTTGGCCCCACAAGTTGCGACCGGCCTCATCGCGCATGCGCGACCCGTGAAAGGCCTGGTCATTGAGGCCGTGCTGTGCGGGGTGACGATCCCCATCAGTGCCGCGGCGGCCGGCGGGATGGTCGGCGTCGCGCTGTGGTTCCGCCCACGAGGCTCGCACGACGGCCGAGTGAGGCTGACCCTGGGACTACTGGCTGCGGCAGCGCTACTTGCACACGCGGGGGTGGGTGTCATCGACATCATCGGCGTACCGCAGCTCACGATGGTACTGCTACACCTCGCGATCACTGTCGCTGTGCTACTCGGGCTGAGGCTGTCACTGCAGATCGCGCTGCTGCATGAATACCCCGACCCGATCCAGCAGGATGAGCCGCTGCTATGCCCGCATTGCGAACACGTTGTTCCCGATATGGCGTTCTGCCCGGCCTGCGGGGCCGCCACCCGGGCTTCGTCGTCGCAGTCCCGACGCGACCGGCGCGGCCGGCAGCGGCCGCAGCCAGAGTCCAGTGGCCAATTGCCGTCCGCCACCGGGGTGTCAGAGCGGACCTACCCCGGCTACGCCCTGGCCTCGGCAACCTATGCCGCGCCTGCGTTGCAGCGCCCGCGGTTCAGCTGGCTGCTCGGCCGCTGGGGAATGACCGTCACGGCCGCCGCGGTGGCGCTCGGCGTGACCGCACTTGTGTTGACCCCGACCATCGCCCATTACATGTGTCCGCCGGAGTGCGGTCGGCCGCCGACCGGAATGCCCGTGATGGCCCTTCCCCGTTTCGAGCCTGCGGGCGGCGAGTTCTCGGTGGCCTACCCCGCGTCCAGCTCGATCTATGAGATCACCACCGGTAAGAACGGAGTCACCGCGCGATTGACCGCCGGTGACGGCGGCGTGATGCAGATGTTCTCCGAACCGGCCGGCGGACGGTCTGCTCGCGACATCACCCGGTCAGTGATCAAGCGGTCTTATCCGGATGCCAAGTTGGCCTTCGAAATTCCCAATGCGATGGTCGGCTACGAACCCGGCTACGGCGAGATCGCCGACGATTGGCCGCAGAGTTCGGATGCCAGCTACAGCCGGGTCCGCATCCTGGTGATGACCGCGGTCAAGAACGACCTGGCCCTCATCGCGTTCGCCACCGGCCCCTACCACGCGTTCGGACCTGACTTCGGTCCCGGCCCGCCGTCGGGAACCAACCTTCAGATCGCACAGGACATGGGTAAGTACGTCAATAGTTTCCGGTGGAACGGCGACCCCAGCCGATGACACCGAACTCCGGGGACACCCGATGATCCGCAGTCCGGGCGTCCTCGGCCCGGTCAAGCTGGCGGGTCTGGTGCTGCGGGAACTGCGTTTCGACCTCCTGGCGGTGGTGATAGTGGCGACTGCGATGGTGCTGCTCGGCAATGCGCTGCCATTGCAGGGGGCGGCTGCGGCCGTGCCACTGCTGGGCGTCGTGGTGTCGATATTCATCGGCTTCCGTAACAGCACCGCCTTCAACCGGTGGTGGGAGGCGCGAACCCTGTGGGGCACTGTCGTCGCCAACTGCCGCGCGCTCAACAACGCGTTCACCGCTGTCGACGACTGCTCCGATGAGATGGCGGTGACGATCGACCGGATGCGACGCCGCCAGGTCCGACATGCGTGGCAACTGGCCGCGGAGTTGCGTCGGATTCCCACCGCCGCGGCGGTCAGGAACCTGACGCCTGAGGATCCCCCGGATGCCACCACGGGCGAACTACTGAACCGTCAGGCGGCCGAAGCCAGGGATCTGGTGCTGGCCGACCACATCGACCGGCAGGGCCGGGTGATCCTGACGAACCTGAACACCGCGCAGGCCACCGCCGCGGGCGGATTGGAGCGGATTCGCAACCAGCCCATCCCGCTCTACTACGCGTTCTTCGTCCGTGGCCTGGCGTGGTTCTTCGGAATCATGGTGTGCACCCGGATGGATGCCGGCGCGCACATGGCCGTCAGCGGAATCATTGTCGGGATTCTCATCATGGCGTTGTTCGTCGTGGCCGAGCGGTTGGGCTACTTCGCCGAGGAACCGATGAGCGACACCGTCTTCGATCTACCGATGGACCACTTCTGCGCGGCGATCACCGCCGACCTGCTCGGTACCGGGCACCCGCTCGCCCGTCCTCCGCAGGATGCCGCAGCAGTGGTCTGGACCTAACTCCTTGGAAAACACCGTCTGAAATGAATCACTTCATCCACCAAAGGAATTGAGGTTGACATGACACGGAACACTCCGGACTACTGGCGCGTGAGCCGACGGACTTTTCTGGCCGGCAGCCTGGCCGCCGGGGCCGCGCTGGCCGCATGCAGCCGAACGGCGAGCCCGGGAGCGAACCTGCAGACACAACCCACCACGGTCAGCCCGAAGCTCGCTGATGCCATCAAAGCTGCTGAGGCGGCGCGACCGCACACCGGCCGCACGGTGAGCACCACGCTGACACCGCGTCCGGTCACGGTCGACATCGGTGGAAAGGTCGTCAAGACCCTGGGCTACGCCGACACCATCCCCGGTCCGCTGATCCGCGCCAATGTCGGCGACGAACTCGCAGTGACCCTCACCAACCGGCTGCAGAAGCCCACCTCCATGCACTGGCACGGCATCGCCCTGCAGAACGACATGGACGGCGCGGAGCCCGCGACGCCCAATGTCGGCGTCGGTGATTCGTTCACCTACCGATTCTCGGTGCCCGACGCCGGCACCTACTGGGCACACCCGCACGTCGGCGTGGAGTTGGACACCGGGCTGTACCTGCCTTTGATCGTCGACGACCCCCAGGCACCCGCCGACTACGACGCCGAGTGGATCGTGATGCTCGACGACTGGACCGACGGTGTCGGGAGGTCTCCGCAACAGATCCTCGACGACCTCGAGAAGGGCGGCATGGGCGCCATGGGAGGCGGCATGGGTGGAATGGGCGGCAGCATGGGCGAGACCGGCGCGGGGGGTAGCACACTGCTCGGTGGCGACCCCGGCGACGTGATCTACCCGTACTACGTCATCAATGGCCGAATTCCGGACGCGCCCACCTCCTTCGTCGCGAAACCCGGCCAGCGAATCCGGATCCGATTCATCAACGCCGGGTCGGACACCGCATTCCGGGTCGCTTTGGCCGGGCACCGGATGAAGGTCACCCACACCGACGGCTTCCCTATCGTGCCGACCGACGTCGATGCCCTGCTGATCGGCATGGGCGAGCGTTACGACGTGATCGTGACCGCAGGCGACGGGGTTTTCCCGTTGGTGGCGCTGGCCGAGGGCAAGAACGCCCTGGCGCGCGCCCTCCTGTCCACCGGGGCGGGCAGCGCGCCGCCCGCCGGGTTCCAGCCCCCCGAACTCAACGGCCTCGTCGGCACCGTCGACATGTTCACCGCCACGCCTGAGTCGCAGCTGAAGTTCACCAAGTCCGACACTGAACTGGTCGCGAGTCTGACCGCCTCCGACACCATTTACCAGTGGGGTATCAACGGCCCGTTTCCCGACAACAAGCCGCTCACCGTCCGGCAAGGGCAGCAGGCGGTGATGACCTTCACCAATCGGACCCGGATGTGGCATCCGATGCACCTTCACGGCCACACCTTCGCAGTGCTCAATGACGACGGGACGCTGGGTGCGCGCAAGGACACCGTGATCGTGATCCCCGACCAGTCAGTGAAAGTCGCGATCCTCGCCGACAACCCCGGCTACTGGCCGATGCACTGCCACAACACCTATCACGCCGAAGCTGGGATGGTGACCACCTTCGACTACCTGACATGAGTGACGGAGGGTATCTCCAACTCGGCAGCGAGAGCCGTCCCGACCCGCTGGGCAATTCGAGAAGCGGCGATGGCAATGACCAATCCCAATGTGCACCAATACAACCCCAGTATCGGCGCTGCTGACCACGTAGCCGAGTCCTTGACGCTGAACCAGACAGCGGCGAGGATCACCAGTGCCCCCAGGGCGGGCAACGCGATCCCCGAGAGCTTTCCGGTTCCACCGTGAACGGCGGTGAACCTGGTTGCGCTGACGAATCTGATGGCGGCGACCTCGACCATCAGGTAGCACACCATCAGGCAGACTGAACCGGCGACCGCGAACACGAAATAGGTGTCGATCGCCCGGTTGCCGGTATCCGTGGGCGGCCATCCGATCGCCGCGCAGATGAGGTTGGCTCCGGCTGCCACCGCGACAACAAGCCAGGTGGCGCGGCGCGGTCCGCCCGTCGCGTGATGGATGTGCGCCAACGACTTCGGGCCGAATCCGTCCCGGCCGAATGCGAAGAGCATCCGACCCGAAGTGGCCGCGGTCGCCATGTGGCATCCGAACGCGCCGACCGTCGCGGTGAGAATCACGAGCAGACTGAACCACTCCCCGATATAGGTGTCGCCGAGCTGGCCCAGAGTGTTGTCGGAATGTTGGAAGGCATCCACCCCGGCCTTGTCGGTTCCGAAGCCGATTGTCTGGGCGAACATCACCACCACGAACAGCACGCCCGTCAGAACCAGTGTGCCGATCAGCGCACGGGGGATATTGCGCTGCGGGTCGGCGGTCTCCTCCCCCATCGACGCGCAGGCTTCGAATCCCGCCCAGCACAGAAACGCCGCGACGACACCGCCCATGACGGCGGCCCCCGATACCCCGGAGACCGAGAAGGTGCTGAAGTCCACACCGTTCGGCTGCGCGCCGCCGCGGGCGATGATCACGACTGCGAGCACCACCATCGCGATGATTCCCACACCCTCGATCACCAGCAGGATCTTGGCCAGCAGTCGCGCATCGCGGCCCGTCAGCACGAAGGAGAGTGCGGTAGCGATCACCACAGGTACCAGCCATGGCAGCTGGTAGGGCTGAGCCGCCCCGTGTTGCATCTCGGCGAGCAAGGAGTTGGCGAAGGCTCCGGTAAGTGCAAGGGTGCCGATGGAGAATCCGACGTAGGCACCCAGCATCGCGAATCCGGAGAAGAAGCCGGCGCGCGGGCCCACCGTCGCCCCCACCAATGCGTAGGCAGAGCCGGCGTGGTTGAGGTAGCGGGTCAGCCGCACGAAGCTGTAGCCCACCAGCGACACTCCCACCAAACCGATGACGAAGACCAGTGGGACGGCCTTGCCGACCATGCCCGCCAGTCCCTGCCCGTTACCGGCCATCGCGAGTGTGGGTCCGACTGTGGCGACCGACAGGGCAACGGCCACCCAGAGCGGCAGGGTACGGCGCGGCAAGACGTCCTGCGTTGGCGCGGCTGGTGACGACATCGGCGGTGTCTGGGCCCGGCTAAGCCAGGACCATGCCCTCCTCGACCAGCTCATCGGGCACGGTGACCGTGACGATGGTGCCGCCGCCCGGACGCTCCCCGAAGTCCACCGATCCGCCGGCCGCTTCGACAGCGACGATCAGGGACGCGAGTCCGATGTGGCCCTCGGTGACCCGGCGCGCCAAGATCTCTGGGTCGAATCCGATTCCGTTATCAGTGACCCTCAGCGCGGTGCCCCCATTGCGGCGATCTAGTGCAATCCCCAACTGGGTTGCGCGCGAGTGCTTGTGGGCGTTGGTGAGGAGTTCGCGCGCTGCCCGGTAGATCAGAGTCTGAGCCTCCGGGCGGCCCACCTCAGCGATATCGGCGTGGACCGTTGTCCCCCAGCGCTGCTCGTAGCGTTCGGCAACATCTCGCACCGCCGCGCTCAACCCGACTTGGACCAGAACCTGCGGGTGCAGGGTGCTCACGGTGCTACGAAGCGCGGTCACCGTCTCCGTCAAGGCGCGGTCGAGCCGGTCGAACCCTTCCTGGCTCGGGTGCTCGCGCAGTTCATCGAGATCCAGCCGCGCGGCCAGCAGATTCTGTAGCGGCCCATCGTGTAGTTGCTCGGAGAGTTCCCGATTGTTGCGCTCGTCGGCACGCATCGTTTCGGCGAGTAGGCGGCGGCGCGCGTCGAGCAGCATCAGCACCCTCGCTCGCCGCCGGGCGAGGGTGAACGACAACGCGGTGATCGCGGCGGTCAACCACAGCAGACAGCCGACTTGGACGTACACCAGAGCCGGGATGTGATCGCCCATCTTCTGGTCCTGGGTTGCGTAGACCACCCACACCAGCAGGTAACCCAATGATGCGCTGAGTCCTAACACCCCGGTGATCACCGGACTGTCGAGGAAGGCCACCGAGATGGGCAGCAGGAAGAAGATCGGATACAGGGAGACGGTCGCCGGGCCCGAGGCGATGCACAGGGCGAGCACGATCGCTACGTCAGCGAAGGTCGAAGCCCATCCGAACCACCAGCGGGTGGGCCGCCGTAGCACGAAGATGAGCCACCCGACGGCCGCGACGGTGTACGCGATGAGGATCGCGTTGAAAGCACCCTCGAACCGGTGGGCGACGTTGGAGTGGTAGACGAGCAGTGCGATCAGAGCGATCAGAACGAGCCGAAGAAAGGACCGGATCCGCAGCGGCTCGCTGGTCAGAAAATCCAGGGCGCGGCCGAAGAGCTGTCGCACGCGCTAATCCAGCATTCCCCGGCGCATCGCCTCGGCGACTGCGGCCGCCCGGTCTCCGACACCCAACTTCTCGTACAACCGCTGGACGTGGGTCTTGACCGTCGACGGCGCGAGGAACAACTGTTTGGCGATCATCGGGATGCTGCCGCCATCGGCGATCAGGGCGAGCACTTCCCGCTCGCGCGCACTCAGCGTGGGCCCCGTCGGCTCGGCGCGCCGGCGGATCTCGACGGCCAACCCTGACGCCAATTGCGGCGCGACGACGTCGCGGCCCTGCGCGCAGCTGATCACCGCGTCGACGATCTCCGAGCGGGTTGACTCCTTGGGCAGATACCCCGCCGCGCCCTGCTGCAAAGCGTGGTAGACGATCGCCGCGTCGCTGTTCGCCGACACCAGCAGCACGCGGGTCGGTAACTCCTCGCGCAGCACCGCGGCCGCGACCTGGCCGCCGTCCATGCCCGGCATCTGATGATCGAGCAGGGCCACCTGCGGCCGGTGTTCCTTGATCAGCGCCAATGCCGCCAGGCCATCCTCAGCCTCAGCGACGACCTCAACCAGCCCGCTGCCGGTCAACGCCCGTACCAGGCCATCGCGGAACAGCGGATGGTCATCGGCGACGACCACCGTCACCCGCTTGTCGTTGAAAGTTTCCCGCATCAGTCGATCGTCGCACAGCCCCCCTGGCTCAACCGGTCGGCGACCACTAGGTCCTCCATTTGGTGGACAACAAGATCGGCCGTGCGCTGGCCCGACTGACGGACAGAATCCGGTGCCGGCGTGGACGAGAGTCGAATCAGGCCGAACAACCTCGGTCCGAGAGACAACCAGGAGGAATCATGAACCGCACCGCTAACCGCCGCCTCGCAGCCCTCATTGCCCGCCCCGTGCTCGCTGCCGGAATCGTGCTCGGCGGCATGACGCTCGGGCTCGCGCCGCAGGCATTCGCCGAGCCCGCGCCGGCACCGCAGTGCAGCAGCATGGCGATGCCGAACACGCAGGCCGGCGCCAGCAACCCCAACCCGCTGACCAGAGCCGGACAGGTCGGAGCGGCAGGTGCACCCGCCTCGACGAGTAGCAGCATGGACATGGACTGCCAGGCCGTCGGACACGGCTGAGCGGGCCCACCGAGAGCACCTTCGCTGTAAGGTCCGCCGATGACTGCGACGCTGTTGATCTCGCTGGCGCTGGTGTTCGTCATGGGTGTCGCCATCCAGCGGGGCAATACCTGCACCGTCGTGGCGTTAGACGATGTCGTGCATCGCCGATCCTGGGACCGGCTGCTGGCTATCGTCTACACGTGGTTCTGGGTGGCCGGCGGTCTGGCCCTGCTGGCACTGGCGACAGGAGTGCGGTCGACAGCCCAGGTGGTGCCGATAACCCTGTGGTCGGTGCTCGGCGGCCTGCTACTCGGGGTCGGCGCGGTGGTCAACGGCGCATGCACCACAGGAGCGATTGCCCGGATCGGCTCCGGGGAGTACGCCTTCGGACTGACGCTGCTGGGGTTCTATCTGGGGTGTGTGATCGCCCCGCACCTCTTCGGCCGGCTGACGACGGCGCACATCCGGTCGACGCCCGCCGCGACCTCCGTGGACTATCCGGTCTTGGCCCTGATCGGCCTGGGCGTCGTCGCCGCCCTGACGGTGCACCGGCTAGTCAGCGGTCCACACGAGAGCGTCCGCGATTTTCTACAGCACGCCTGGGATCCGCGGACGGCGACGTTCATCATCGCCTTGCTGTTCGTCGCGCTGGTTCAACTCTTCGGCCCGTGGGCCTACACCGACCTACTGGGCGACATCTCCCGCGGTGTCGATGATCCGGCGGCGCAACGGGTGGCACTGCTCGTCGCCCTGCTGGCCGGCGCGGTGGTGGCAGGGCGGTCGATGAAGGGCGCCAAACTGATCGGGCCGCTGGCACCGCGGGTGATCCGATGCTTCGCCGGCGGGGTGATCATGGGGACCGGATTCGCTGTCGCACCAGGAGCATTCGACGGCCTGACGCTCTACGGCCAGCCGCTGCTACTGCCATTCGCCTGGGCGGTGATGGGCGCCGCCTACGTGTCGATTCTGCTCGGAGTCCTGTATCTGCGTTCGGGCTGGGGGGCCCGGATCAAGGCGCTGCGCGGATGAGCCGGGAATGGGTGCGCCGTCCCGTCGACGTCGACGGACACCGGGTGATGACCTTCGCCCTCGGCGAAGGCCCGCGCACCGTGCTGCTGGTCCACGGCGGGCCAGGCTGTCCATCGCGCTATCTCCGGGACAGCCACGAGGCCCTTGCTGATCGCGGGCTGCGCTTGGTCACCTGGGATCAGTTGGGATGCGGGGAATCCGACCACCCGGCCGAGCCTTCGCTGTGGACGCTCGACCGGTTCGTCGCCGAGATGGAGACCGTGCGAGCCGCGTTGAAACTCGACGAGATCGACCTGCTCGGCCAGTCCTGGGGTGGGGTCCTCGGCCTGGAGTACCTGCTGCAACATCCCGGCCGGATCCGGACCTTCGTCGCCGCCGACACCGCCTTCGACCTGGCCGGCATGCAACGCGGATTTGACCGGAAGAAGCAGGCACTGGGCGACGAGACCGTCACGATGATGGCCCGCCACGAGGCCGAGGGAACCACCGACCACCCCGAGTACCAGGCCGCGGTCACCCTGCTGATGTACCGCCACGTGTGCCGCCTGCACCCTTGGCCGGAGTCGCTGAGTTGGTGCATGCAGAACCTGGGTGAGCAGGTATTCGCCCGGCTGTTCGGGCCATATTTTTTTCAATGCACCGGCACGCTGCGGAACTGGGACCGGAT
>JBFYOQ010000076.1:0-7309 GCA_041303735.1 Mycobacterium sp. | reverse complement strand
CCTGATGCCCGGCATGGTCGGCGGCCAGTTGCTCGCGGCGCTCCATCACCTCGAGCAGCGAGTCCTCCAGGCTGGTCTGCCGGCGCTGTAGCGTGCCCAGTTCGTGCTGCAACTCCTCGAGTTGCTTGGCGTTGACCGAGCCGGAGTCCAGCAGCCCGCGGTCGCGATCCTCCCGGCGGCGCACCGCGTCGACTTCGCCCTCCAGCCTGGCCACTTCGGCGTCGACGTCCTCCAGTGCCAGCGCCAGCGCCGCCGCGGCGTCGGCCTCGGCCCGCTGCGCGGCGATCAACTCGTCGTGGCGCTGTTGTTCGGGAAGGTGACCGGCCCGATGGCTCAGCCGGGACAGTTGGGCATCCACATCGGCCAGTTCCAGCAGTGACCGCTGTTGTGCCACGTCGACTTTCATCAGCGCCTCTCGGTTTGGTGCGCGGTGTTGTGTTGGGCGGTGTTCTGTTGCGCGGTGTTCTGTTGCGCGGTGTTCTGTTGACCAAGGTTCCACGGGTCGGTGCGCACCGGGCACACCGCGATGGGCAGGGCGGAGCCGAAGTGCGACCGCAGCAGCCCGGCGGCCTGCTCGCACCAGGGGTACTCGCTGGCCCAGTGCGCCACGTCCACCAGTCCCATATCGC
The DNA here is from genome assembly GCA_041303735.1 of Mycobacterium sp. Classification (GTDB taxonomy): domain Bacteria; phylum Actinomycetota; class Actinomycetes; order Mycobacteriales; family Mycobacteriaceae; genus Mycobacterium. The sequence continues at coordinate 6,680 of JBFYOQ010000076.1, read as the reverse complement.
TGCGGCGGCGGTGTTCGTCGGCGGGGTGGTGGCGCAGGTCGGCGGTGACATACGCCTGTACTCCGGCGGCCGCGGCCGCATCCAGCAGCGAGTCCCCCGCACCGCCGCACACCGCCACCCGCGATACCGGTGCATCCGCCGACCCGGCGGCGCGCACGCCCCAGGTGGTCTGTGGCAGCGCCGCGCTCACCGCGGCGACGAAGTCGGCGAAGCGCTGCGGACGGTCCAGTGCGCCGATGCGCCCGATACCCACGCCCGCGGGCAGGGGCGCAAGGCTCAGGACGTCGAACGCCGGCTCCTCATAGGGATGGGCCGATCGCAGTGCGGCCAGCACAGCCGGCCGCAGCGCGGCAGGGGCGATGACCTCGACGCGGTCCTCGCTGACCTGCTCGAGCGAACCGGTGGACCCGATCGCCGGGGATGCCCCCATCCCGGGCACGAACTGCCCGGTCCCGGTGACGCTCCAACTGCAGTGTGAGTAGTCACCGATCTCACCGGCGCCCGCGGAAAACAGCGCCGCCCGCAGCGCCCCGGCATGCGCACCGGGGACGAAGACCACCCATTTGTCCAGATCCGCCGCGGCGGCCGCCGGATCGAGCACCGCCTCCACCCTCAGCCCGAGTGTCTGTGCCAGCGCGTCGGACACCCCTGGGTCGGCTGCGTCGGCGTTGGTGTGCGCGGTGAACAACGCAGCACCGCGCCGGATCAGCCGGTGGATCAGTGCACCCTTGGCGGTGTCGGCCGCCACCGTGTCGACCCCGCGCAGCAGCAGGGGGTGATGCGCTATCAGCAGGCCGCGCTCACCGACCGTCTCGACCACCTCGGCGGTGGCATCGACCGCGACGGTGACCTCCTCGACCGGCTCGTCGGGGTCGCCGCAGACCAGTCCGACGGAGTCCCAGGCCTGTGCCAGCGCCGGCGGATAGGCGCCGTCGAGCACAGCGATGACGTCGGCGAGTCGCACACTCATGCCAGCACCTCCCGCAGCGCATCGACGAGCACCGGCCACTCCTGCCGCACCGCGGCCCGAAGGTAGTCGTCGCCCAGACCGACGAACGTGTCGCACCGACGCACCGCGATTCCCTTGGCGCGCAACCGCTTCCGGGTCAGTACCGCATCCCCGGCGGCGAACAGCACGAACGGCGCCTGCCCGTCGACCACGTCGAGTCCCAGGCCGCGCAGGGCCGCTGCAAAATCCGACCGCCAGAGCGCCAGCTGTTCGGCGTCGGCGCGCGCGGCGGCCACCGCTTCGGGTGCGCAGCAGGCGGTGATCGCCTCGAGTTGCAGCGTGCCCAGCGGCCAGTGCGGCCGCGGCGACGACAGCCGGCTCAGCACGTCCGGGGCGCCGATCGCGTAGCCGACCCGCAGGCCCGCCAGCGACCACGTCTTCGTGAGGCTGCGCAGCACCAGAACATCCGGCGACCCACACCCGGCGAGCGACTCCGGCTCGCCGGGCACCGCGTCGGCGAACGCCTCATCGACCACTACCAGCCGGCCGGGGCGGCGCAGTGCGAGCACCGCCTCCCGCGGATGCAGCACACCGGTGGGATTGGTGGGATTGCCCAGCACCACAAGATCGGCGGCGAGTGGGACCACCGCGGCGAGATCGGCCTCGGCCGACACCGCCACGGCGCTCAGCTCGAATGGCGGCCGGAGCACCGCGTGGCACACCGGCACACCGGCGGCGACGAAGACGGCCTCGGGCTCGGTGAACGACGGCGCGACGAGGGCGGCCAGGCTCGGCCGCAGCGCGGGCAGCAGGCTGAAACCCTCCGACCCGCCGGACAGCAGCAAAACGTGGTCGGCCGGAACGCCGTGCCGGGTCGCCACCGCCGCCGTCGCGGCCTCATGGTCGGCTGCGGACGGGTAGCGGGCCAGATCACCCAGCCGCCCGGCCAGCCGCGCCACCAGCCACGACGGCGGAGCGCTGTGGCGGACGTTGACGGCGAAGTCGAGCAGGCCAGGATCGGCGTCCTGGTCGCCGTGATAGCGCGAGCCGGGGCGCGGCACCTGCCGGTCACCGTGCTCGCTCACCAGTAGCACAGTAGTGCGCGACAATGGTCAGGTGACGTGCACAGCCGCCGATACCCGCCCGCAGCTGGTGATCTTCGACCTCGACGGCACGCTGACCGATTCCGCACCCGGTGTGGTGGCCAGCTTCCGGCACGCGCTGGCGGCGGTCGGCGCCGATCCACCCACCGACGACTCCGCACGGTTGGCCGAACTCGTCGTCGGCCCGCCGATGCACCACACCCTGGCCGCACTCGGTCTGGGCGCCCGCGTCGAGGAGGCGATCGCCGCCTACCGCGCCGATTACACCAGCCGGGGCTGGGCCATCAACGGCCTCTATGACGGCATCGCCGAACTTCTCACCGATCTGCGCCGCGCCGGTGTGCGGCTGGCTGTGGCCACATCGAAGGTGGAGCCGACCGCGCGGCGTATCCTGCAGCACTTCGGCATCGATGGCCACTTCGAGGTCATCGCCGGAGCCAGCATGGACGGCACCCGCGCCGCCAAGGCCGATGTGATGGCCCATGCGCTGGCACAGCTGCAGCCGTTACCGCAGCGGCTGCTCATGGTCGGTGATCGCAGCCACGACGTCGAGGGTGCCGCCGCGCACGGTGTGGACACCGTCGTGGTCGAATGGGGTTACGGTGCCGGAGATTTCACCGATGGACTGGGACTTCCGGCAGCGTCGGTGAGCTCCATCGCCGAGTTGCGGGAGGTGCTCGGTGTCTGACGCCGCACCCTGGGTCGGGTGCTCGGTGTCTGACGCCGCACCCCTGCATATCACCTTCGTCTGCTCGGGGAACATCTGCCGCTCACCCATGGCGGAGAAGATGTTCGCCCACCAGATCGCCGCGCGCGGACTGGGAGATGTGGTGCGGGTCAGCAGTGCGGGTACCGGCGGCTGGCATGCCGGCGCCGGAGCCGACGGGCGTGCCGTGCGGGTACTCGCCGACCGCGGCTATCCGACCGCCCACCGCGCCGCGCAGGTCGGCGACTACCACCTGTCGGCGGACATGGTGGTGGCGCTGGGCCGCAACCATCTGCGGATACTGACCGAGCGGGGTGTGCACGCCCACCGCCTTCGGATGCTGCGCTCCTTCGATCCCCGCTCCGGTGCCCATGCACTCGACGTCGAGGATCCCTACTACGGCACCCACGCGGACTTCTGCGATACCTTTGATGTTATCGATGCCGCGCTGCCGGGCCTGCACTCCTGGGTCGACGAGAGATTGGCGAACTGATGCGGCGGTTGTCCTTTTTGTTGCGGCCGGGCTGGATCGCGCTGGCACTGGTGGCGATCGCGTTCGCCTACCTGTGCTTCACCGTCCTGGCGCCATGGCAGCTGGGCAAGAACAGCTCGACGTCGCGGGAGAACCGGCAGATCGAGGCCTCGCTGTCCGCCGAGCCGGTGCCGGTGACCACCTATCTGCCACAGCAGGATTCGTCGGCGCCCGAGGATCAGTGGCGCCAGGTGACCGCGACCGGGCGGTACCTTCCAGACGCCACTGTGCTGGCCCGGCTGCGGGTGATCGGCGGCGCCCCAGCCTTCGAGGTGCTCACCGCGTTCGCCGTGACCGACGGCCCGGTGGTTCTGGTCAACCGGGGCTACGTCCGCCCGGTCGAGGTCACCGGGGTGCCCGACATCCCGGCGCCGCCGTCGGGCGAGGTGACGGTCACGGCGCGGCTGCGGGACTCACAGACCGCCCCCGCCGAGGGCAAGCAGCCGTTCACCGAGGGTGGCTACCAACAGGTGTATTCGCTGGACACCGGCCAGATCTCCCGAGTGACCCGCACTCCGCTGACCGGTTCCTACCTCCAACTGGTCAACGATCAGCCCGGCGGTCTGGGCGTGCTGGAGTTACCCAAACTCGATGCCGGCCCGTTTCTGTCCTACGGCATCCAGTGGATCGCGTTCGGGATCCTCGCGCCCATCGGACTGGGCTACTTCGCGATTACCGAGATCCGGATACGCCGCCGTGAGGCGGCCCAGCGCAGCGCCGGGGACGGGCGCCCCGAGCCGCTCACCGTCGAGGAGAAGCTCGTCGACCGCTACGGCCGGCGGCGCTGATCGCGGCGCTGAGAACAGCGGTGAGGGCGACCGCGCTGAGTTGCACGAGCCGCGACAGCCGCACCGCACGGCGCAGATCACCCGGTTGCGGGGCCGGCCCGTCGCCGAGCGTGGGCCGGATCTCCAGCTCATAGCGGTACTGGGTGGGACCGCCCAACCCGACGCCGAGCGCTCCGGCGAAGGCGGCCTCGGCCACCCCGGCATTGGGGCTGGGATGGCGGCCGGCGTCACGCCGCCATGCTCGCACGGCCGCCGCGGCGGAGCCCCCGACCAGCGGCGCGCAGGCGGCGGTCAGCACCGCCGACAGCCGCGCCGGGACGAAGTTGGCGATATCGTCCAATCGGGCTGCGGCCCAACCGAACTGCGCATAGCGCGCCGAGCGATGACCGATCATCGCATCGAGGGTGTTGACGCCGCGGTACGCCAGCACGCCGGGCACGCCGGCGACCGCAGCCCACAGCAGCGGCGCGACGTGTGCGTCGGAGGTGTTCTCCGCCACGGACTCACACGCCGCCCGGACCAGACCCGCACCGTCGAGCGATTCTGGGTCGCGGCCGCACAGCGAGGGCAGCAGCGCCCGGGCACCGTCGAGGTCGTCGGCGGCGAGCAGGCCGGCCATCGTCTCTCCGGTGCGCGCCAGCGTCGTGCCGCCGAGTGCGGCCCAGGTCGCGGCGGCGGTCATCAGCGTGCCCGCCGGCCGTCCGGGCAGTAGCCGCTGCGCGGCGAGGCCGACCGCCACCAGGGCGCCGAGGAGAACGCCGGTGTGCACTGCTCCGGCGGCGCGGCTGTCGCGGTAGGTGATCGTCTCCAGAGCCTGGGCGCACCGGCCGAATCCGGCCACCGGGTGGCCGCGCCGCGGGTCGGCGAACAGCACGTCAGCCAGGGCGCCGGCCAGGATCCCAGCCGGCCGGGGCCGCCTGAGCTCAATCATCGGGGCAGCATCTCACAGCCATGATGTACTGCTTCGGAGAGCACACGAAAGGGAGCAGATGGCGCAGCGAATCCTCAAGGCCGGCACCGTGATCACGATGGACCCGGGTCAGCCCCGGGCCGAGGCGGTTGCCGTTTCCGATGGCCGCATCACCGCGGTCGGCTCCCTCGAGGATTGCCGCGCGGCACTGCCCGGCGCCGAGGTCGTCGATACCGGGGCCGCGGCGCTGCTACCCGGACTGGTCGAGCCGCACAGCCACCCGTTGATGAGCGGTGTCGCACTGAATCCGCCGGCGGTCAACATCACCCCGTTCAAGGATCCAAACTGGTCCGACGTCGAGAAGGTGTTCGCCGCGACCATCGCTGCAAGCGATCCCGGCGCACCGCTGCTGTTCTCCGGATTCGACGCACTGCTGCATCAGCGACCCGCACCCAAGGCGCCCGAACTCGACACCATCTTCGGTGACCGCGTCGCGATCGTCGTCGACAACTCCGGTCACGGCGTGTACTTCAACACCGCGCTGATGAAGACCAAGGGCTGGGACGTCAACCCGCCGACCGACCCGCCCGGCGCGCATTTCGGCCGCAATCCCGACGGCAGCCTCAACGGTCAGGGCTTCGAGACCAGCGTGCTGTTCGCCGTGGTGGGCGACATCATGACCAAACTCGGCAATCCACTGGTCGCCGGGGCGCGGTACTACGCCGAGATGGCTCGGGCGGGGATCACCTCGACCTCCGACATGACATTCGACCTCAACCTCAAGGCTGGTTACGAGGCCCTGGCCGGCGCGCCGTCCTGCCCGCTGCGGGTGAGCATGTGGGAGGTCTCCACCAGCGACACCTACACCGAGCCGACGTCCTTCGTCGCCGGCGAGGACTGGCTCGTCAAGCAGGGCGTCAAGCTGTGGACCGACGGCTCGCCCTGGGTGGGCAATATCGGCATCTCATTTCCCTACCTCAGCACCGAGACCACCCGGATGGCAGGTATCGACCCGGCGACGGCCGGTGGAGCGCATTCGATGAACTACACCCGCGCCGAACTAGACGCGGTTCTGGACAAGGCCGCGCCGGCCGGTTGGCAGATGGCCCTGCACGCCAACGGCGACCTCGCCATCGACCTGGCGCTGGACGCCTACGAAGCCGCACTGACCAAACACAAACTGCTGGGAACCGACCACCGCTGGCGCATCGAGCACCTCGGCGCGGGCACCCGTCGGCACTTCGACCGGGCCGCCAAGCTGGGTGTCTACACATCAATGGGGCCGTTCCAGTATTACTACTGGGGCGATCTGCTCGACGGAAAGATCTTCGACAACGAGCACGGCGGAAACTGGCAGTCCTTCGGCGACGCCGCAGCATCCGGGGCGGTGGTGTCCTTTCACAACGACGGCTCGGTGTCGCCCCCGACGCCGATCCTCAACATCCAGACCGCCGTCACCCGGCGCACCCGCTCGGGCACGGTCCACGCACCCGGTCAGACCATGACACTGGACCAGGCACTGCGTGCCCACACCGTCGATGCCGCCCGCACCCTGCACCGCGACACACTGGTGGGCTCGATCACGCCCGGCAAGCTGGCCGACTTCACCGAGCTGGCCGCCGACCCGTACAGCGTGGATCCGGCCGCGCTGGCCGAGAAGGCCACTGCCGCAGGAACCTGGCTGGGCGGGGA
>JBFYOQ010000075.1:0-3500 GCA_041303735.1 Mycobacterium sp. | reverse complement strand
GCCTGGTCGAACACCGAACCGGTCGCCTTGGTCTCCCCGGACCAGGTCGGTCCGACGAGTCCGATGATCGACGGATCGTCGACGATCTGCGGTGCGACCGCCGTCGCCTTCTGCGGATCTCCCTCGGTGTCGAATGTCTTCAACTGAACTTGGCAGCCCGGGTTGGCGGCGTTGTGCTGGTCGACGGCGAGTTGCGCGCCATCTCTGACGTTGGCGCCGAACGGGGCGTCCGCCCCGGTCAGCGGACCTGCCATCGCCAGCGACAGTGGCCCGCAGGTCGCGGTGCCGGCGCCGGCCGGGTTCACCGGGGCGGCGGCGCCCGCCGCCGCCGGGACCGCCTCGCCGTTGGGGTTGATCTGGACCTGTTCGACGATCTTGAGATCACTCTGCGCCGGGTTGTCGCCGGCCTTGGGCTGCTCGGCGCATCCGGCCATCGCCAGTACCGCCAGACCCGCAGCACCGGCGGCAATCATGTTCCGTGTCCGAAATCCGCGCACGTTCAACCTCCGGGTCACCAGTTATCGGCATCAAGCACAAGTCCCGTAGACCATAGCCGCACGTGGACCGCTGCGGCGCATACCACCACGGACGCACCCGCGACTGCCTACTGGACTTTGTAGATCCAGATCAGGGTCGTGGTGAGCTCACCGGTGTCGGTCCACTGGTACTTGCGGGCCACGCCCTGTCCCTCGTACGTCTTGGCGTAGTTCAGCAGCGCCTCACGGGTGATCGCCCCCGATCCGATGCCCTTGGCGAGGATGGTTCCGAGGTCGTAGCCCTCGGTGCTGTAGGTACCGGGAGCCTGGCCGAACTTTTTGGTGTACTCGTCGGAGAACGCTGCGCTGGCCGGGCCGCACGGGCAAGACAGCACGGCGTCCTTCGAGGCATTGCCTGCCTGCTTGACGAACTCCTCGTCCTTGGTGCCGTCGGCGCTGACAAACCTGCCGGTGAAGCCGGCGTCGCGCAGCTGCTGCACGAACGGGGCCGCCTCGGCGTAGTAGCCGCTGTAGAACACCGAGTCGGGCGATTGTCCCTTCACCTGGGTGACCGCGGCTGAGAAGTCCTTGTCACCCTTCTTCACCGAGATGGCGCAGGCCGCCTCGGCAACGGGGCCGAGAGTGTCGCGGACCGCCTGGGCCAGCCCGGTCCCGTAGTCGGTGCTGTCGTCGACGACACACACCTTCTTGTCGCCCAGGGTGGTCTTCATGTAGTTCGCGACCGACGGGCCCTGGACACCGTCGTTGGCCAACCCGCGCAGGAAGGTCTTCCAACCCTGCTCGGAGAGCGTCACATTGGTGGCCGAGGCGGTGGCCGCCAGCAGGCCGGCCTGATCGAAAACCCCTCCGGTGGCCTTGGTCTCCCCGGAGAACGCCGGTCCGATCAGGCCGACGATGGTCTCGTCGTCGACGATCTGCGGGGCGATGGCCGTTGCCTTCTGCGGGTCACCCTCGGTATCGAAGGCCCGAAGCTCGATCTGGCAGCCCGGGTTGGCGGTGTTGTGCTTGTCCAGCGCCAGTTGGACGCCATTCTTGATGTTGATGCCGAGTGCGGCATCAGGGCCGTTGAGCGCACCGGCCATGGCGATCTTCACCGGCACGCAGGTGGCCGTGCCGTCGCCGGCCGGGTCGGCGGCGGTGATACCGGCCTCCGGCTTGACCTCGTTGCCGCTCTGGTCAATCTGGACCTGCTCGACGATCTTCAGATCGACCGGGGCGGCCGTCTCCCCCGCTGCCGAGGTGCCGTCCTTTGATGCCTCGCCACCGGGTGACGGCTGGCTACAGCCGGCGATGCCCAGCACCATCAGGGCCGCCGAACTCATTGCGATTGCGTTCCGTGTCGCCCGACCGCGCACGTTTCACCTCCGGGTTTTGGGTCATCTCCGGCATCAATCACACAGGCCACCGTGGGGACCGAGGGGTCGATGCTTCGGTAGAACGTCGATTCTCCGGTAAAACATAGCCAACCGGGGCCCAAACCGCGCGCGATAGCCGCCGGAAACGGCGGGCTTACTGCGGGGCCGGCGGATCGGGCGGGCCGTCGAGCGTTTCCAGTACCACTTCAGCGACGCGCTTCATAGTCGTGCGCCGGTCCATCGCCGCGCGCTGCATCCACGTGAACGCCTCGGGTTCGGTCATTCCGTGGCGGACCTGCAGCAGGCCCTTGGCGCGCTCGGTCAACTTGCGGGTCTCCAACCGATCGCCGAGGTCGGCGACCTCGCGTTCCAACTCGGTCATCTCCTGGAACCGGCTGAGCGCGACCTCGATCGCCGGAACCAGATCGCTGATTGAGAACGGCTTGACCAGATAGGCCATCGCTCCCGCGTCACGGGCCTTCTCCACCAGGTCGCGCTGGCTGAACGCAGTCAGCACGACGATCGGAGCGATCCGTTTGGCCGCGATCTCGGCGGCGGCGTCGATACCGTCGCGCCGCGGCATCTTGACGTCCATGATCACCAGGTCCGGACGCAGGCTCTCAGCCAGGTCGACGGCCTGCTGGCCGTCGCCAGCCTCCCCGACCACGACGTAGCCCTCCTCGCGCAGCATCTCCGCCAGGTCCAGTCTGATCAGCGCCTCGTCCTCTGCGATGAGCACGCGCCGCGCAGGGGTATCGCCGGGGCCGGTCGTGAGGTCGGTCATGGGGTCCAATTGTGGCGCGGCGGACGCGTCATGGGTAACCGGGGTTGGCCGGGAACCGGTCCGCGCCGATCAACTATCGTGGGACACCGCAACGGCGGAATCGCCCTCGTATCCCAACTGGCAGAGGAAACGGATTCAAAACCCGTGCAGTGTGAGTTCGAATCTCACCGAGGGCACCAGAAGATCATTGCTCGAGGCCTTTATCGCGGCTTTGCCTCAGACCTGCGGCAACACAGCAGGTGGACGGTAAGGCGCTAATTGTCAGTCGAAGGCGATCTGAATCAGTGAGCAGTCGTCCTCGAAACCCGACGACTGTCCCAAAGCCTGAAGTTCGGCGATGACTTGGTCGAGGGACCACTCAGGCGATTGGGCCACTCGGGTCGTTAGTCGCATGAAGTGCTGATGGGAAAGCGTCTTGCCATCATCAAGGGTAATCTCGCTCGCACCGTCGCTGTAGATCAGGATCCGGCACCCCGACGGCACGGCATACGTGCGCGAAGTGAACTCTGCATCGTCGAACATCCCGACGGGCATCGTGGGGGTGAACAATTCCGTCACAGATACTTCGCCCGCGGAAGTGGCGTTGAACGCCAATGCCGGCGGTGCCCCTGCACTGGCATAGCGAAGGGTGCGCGTGGGTGCTTCGTAGACTCCGAACCACATCGTGAAGTAGTGCCCACCCTGCTTGTCCATCTGAAATAGGCGGTTCAGTGCTGCCAGAACCTCGTGCGGCTCCCGCAAGAGGTCAGTGGTAAACGACCCGGACCGTAGCAAGTTGTGCACGGAAACCGCCAGCAGTGCGGGTTCGATCCCGTGTCCGGATACGTCGATTAGGTAGACGAGTAAGTGATCCTCGTCGATCCA
>JBFYOQ010000074.1:0-2979 GCA_041303735.1 Mycobacterium sp. | reverse complement strand
GAATGGAACGAGCATGTGACCCTGGAAATCGGGCCCCACCCGGAACTGTCCGACACGCAGCAGAAGGTCATTGTGCGCATTCCACGGCATCCGGCCATCCATTCCACGAGCATTCGGCCGGCCGTTCCATGAGCATCCAGCCACCCTCGTGAGGGGCCTGCAGGGCTTCTCTTCATTCTGGATTTGAGTGTCCGCAGTCAAGGGTGTTGGTGGCGCGGAGGGTTGTCCACGGGAGGGACCCGCGTGCCCGGCGCCGCGCCCGCCACAAGGCTGGCGGTGACGGGCGCGTGGGAGGGACCGGTGGGCAACCCGGGGTAGAGATCATGCTCATCGGCTGGCCCCGTCGCGGTCGGTGCCGGTCTTTCGCAGCGATGGTCCGTCGAGGGCGATGCGGTAGGCATTGTGAACCAGTCTGTCGAGGATGGCGTCTGCAAAGGTAGGCTCGCCGATGACATCGTGCCATTTCTCCACGGGTAGCTGGCTCGTGACAACGGTGGAGCGACGGCCGTAGCGCTCCTCGACGATCTCCATCAGGTCGCGGCGCTGCGGGGCGGTCAGACGGTCGGGGCCCCAGTCGTCGAGGATCAGAAGGTCGACGCGGGCGATCTTGCGGAACAGCCGGTCGAAGCGCCCGTCGCCGCGCGCCAGTTCGAGGTCGGAGAAGAGCCGCGGCAGCCGATGATAGAGGACGGTGCGGTCGGCACGGCTGGCGTCATGGCCGAGGGCGCAGGCCAGCCAGGACTTGCCGACCCCGCATGGTCCGGTGATCAGCACCGAGCGGTGCCGGTCGATCCAGCCGGGGCCGCCGAGGCTCTGGAACAGCGCCCGGTCGAGACCGCGAGGCGTCCTGTAGTCCACATTTTCCATGCAGGCGTCACCGTGGCGGAGGTTGGCCGCGCGCAGACGCGACTGGAAGCGGCGGGTGCCGCGCCGGGCCTGCTCGCGGTCGAGCATCAGCCCGATCCAGGCGACGGGGTCGAGGCTCCGGCCGCTGTCTTGCGCAAGAAGCTCGGCGAAAGCTTCGGCCATGCCGTCGAGCTTGAGCGCACTGAGCGCCTCGTGTGTGGGATGGGTCAGCAAGAGGTATCTCCTTGGGTTGAGTGGAAGAACGGGTTCAGTGGAAGAACTTGGCGCCGCGGATGTTGGCGTGGGTAATCGGAGTGGCTTCTGCTGGCCGATCCGGGGGGCGGCCATCAAGGCGGTTGATGAGGATCGACTTCACCGAGGCCATGGTGCGGGTGTTGATCGCCAGCGCGCGGTCACAGGCGGCCTCGACCCGTTCGGGCGCGTAACTGCGGGCCAGCCGCAGGATGCCGAGGCAGGAGCGAAAGCCCTGCTCTGGATGGGGACGGTCGCGGAGGATGACGTCGATCAGGATGGCGGTGGCGGGCCCGATGCGGGCGGCGCGTTCGCGCAGCTGGTCGGGCGTGGTCTCGGCATGACGGCGATGGCTGGCAGGTCGATGCTCGTTCAGCGTTGTGGCGCCCGTGTCGCCGGGCGCGGCGCGCTGGTGGCAGGCCACGCGTTTGCCTGCACGGAAGATCTCGACCGTGCTGGCAGTCAGCCGCGCCCAGAGTTTTTGCCGGAGCAGATCATGAGGCACCGAGTAATGATGACCCTCGAGCCGGACGTGGTAGTCGAGTCCGACCGTTGTCTGGCGCCAGTCGGCATGGGTGAACGGTTCCGGCGGTAGCGGCTGCATCGCGGGACGGTCGAGCGTCTCGAAGAGCTGCTGGCGCGACGCTCCGAGGTGGCGGCTGACGCGGGCGTTCAGGCGGGCGACCTCGTCCCGGATCGCTGCATTCAGTTCCTCGAGGCTGAAGAACTGCCGGTTGCGTAGCCTGGCGATGATCCAACGCTGGACAAGGAGAACGGCCCCTTCGACCTTGGCCTTGTCGCGGGGCTTGTAAGGACGCGCGGGCAGGATCGCCGTGCCGTAATGGGCTGCCATCTCGGCGTAGCTGCGGTTGATCTCGGGCTCGTAGAAGCAGGCGCGGATCACCCCGGACTTCAGGTTGTCCGATACGACCAGCGTCGGCACCGCACCGAACGCGGCGAAGGCGTGGGTGTGTGCGCCGATCCAGTCCGGCAACGCCTGGCTCCAGCTTGCCTCGACGTAGGTCATGTTCGAGGCGCCCATAACGGCGATGAAGATCTCCGCCGGGCGCGCCGCGCCCGTGGTCGGGTCGATCACCGCCATCCGGGTGCCGGAATAGTCGACAAACATCCGCTCGCCCGCGGCATGGCGCTGGCGCATGACGGGAGAGAGCCGACCGACCCAACGCCGGTAGTGCTCGCAAAACGCCGAGTAGCCGTAACCGTCCGGGTGCTGGCCACGATACTCGTCCCAGAGCAGCGCCAGCGTGACGCCTGGCCGCTTCAGCTCGCGATGGAGCTCTGCCCAGTCCGCCTCGGTAAACAGACGGCTCTGCGCGGGTGGTGGAGGCGGAAACAGCCGCCGCTCCAGCGCTTCTTCATCCAACCCGTCGGGCAATGGCCAGGACAGGCCCGCAACTTCCGCGCGGCGCAGGTAGTCCGCCACCGTGCTGCGGCTCACACCGACGCTCGGCCCGATCTGGCGAGCGGATCGGCCGGCCGCATGGAGCCGCAATACATCCTTGATCTTCCTCATCGGCAACCTTCGCATCTCGCCCCCGTCCACGTCGAAACGCGGCACGATAGGCGGCTTCAGATTGCCCTGCAGGACCTTACACGAGGGCGGCCGGATGCTCGTGGAACAGGTGGCCGGATCGCCATGGAATGGGTGGCCGGATGATCATGGAATCCGTGGCCGGATCACCGTGGTGCGCGCAGCAATGCGCGCACCGGCAAGTAAAGCGATGGTGGCGGATGACATGGGGTTTGACCGGCGGGATCTCGATCTCGTCGTATTCGCCGATCAATTCCCTCTGGGCCTGGGACGGGAAAGTTACCCCGCACTGCTCACAAACACCCGGCACATGGTCGCGGAATTCGTCG
>JBFYOQ010000073.1:0-20654 GCA_041303735.1 Mycobacterium sp. | reverse complement strand
CGATGAACCACCACCGTCGGGTGGCCGGCAAGCGGATGGCGTTCGAGATAAAGAACACCCTGGAAGCGACCCGCCCGGTGGGGGTCGCGCCGGGGATCTGATATCCGGTTAACCGCAGCGTCGCAGGGTACGGTTCTGTATCCGGGCACGCGGCGACGAAAGCGATGGGGAAAGCGGCAACAGTGGCGGAGAAGACGGCGCAGACGATCTACATCGACTCCGATCCCGGCACCGTGATGGATGTCATTGCCGACATCGGCTCCTACCCCGAGTGGGTATCGGAGTACACCGAGACCGAGGTCCTCGAGAGCGACGCCGAGGGCTACCCGCTGCAGGCACGGCTGGTGCTGGAGGCGGCGGTACTCAAAGACACCATGGTGCTCAAGTACGTCTGGCCGGCCGACCGCCGGTCGGTACGGTGGTCCCTGGTGTCGTCCGCGCTGCTCAAATCGCTGGACGGCACCTATCGGCTGACGCCGAGCGGTTCGGGGACCGATGTCACATACGAACTGGCGGTCGACCTGATGATCCCGATGATCGGCCTGCTCAAGCGCAAGGCAGAACGCCGGCTGACCGACACTGCGCTGAAGGATCTGAAGAAGCGGGTCGAGGGCTGAGTGATACCCAGCGACACCGAACCCGGCGAAGTGGAATCACTGAAAGCCACCACCGCTGACGACGGTCCGCGCACTCCGGCGCGGATAGGTTTCTTCGTCGGCAAGGGCGGTGTCGGCAAGTCGACGCTGGCATCGGCGGAGGCGGTGCGGGCGGCCCTGGCCGGTCACCGGGTGCTGGTGGTGTCCACCGACCAGGCGCACTCCCTGGGAGAGGTCCTCGGCGTCGCCGTCCCTGCATCCGGCGACGCGGCGCCGGTGCGCATCCTGACCGAGGAGAGTGGAGGGCAGAGCGGCGGCGGCCATCTCGACGCCGCCGCACTGGACACACTGGCGCTGCTGGAGTCCATGTGGCGCGCGGTGGTGCCTGCGCTGGCGCTGCGGTTTCCCTCGTCGGACCTCAATGAGCTTGCGCCCGAGGAGCTTTGCGCGTTGCCCGGGATTCAGGAGGTGCTGGGCCTTCGCGCGGTGGCCGAGTTGGCCGACTCCGGGCGGTGGGACTACGTGGTGGTCGACTGCGCCTCGACCGCCGACGCCCTGCGGATGCTGACACTGCCCGCGGTGTTCGGCGACTATCTGGAGCGCTGCTGGCCTCGGCACCGGCGGCTCAGTGCCGCCCTCGACGATGTTGGGACCGCGGCGGCCGTCGCGCTGGCGGAGACGGCTGCTGCGGCGGTGGGATCGCTGTCGGCACTGCTGACCGACACCGACCGGGTCTGCGCCCATCTGGTGCTCACTCCGGAGCGGGTGGTGGTCGCCGAAGCGGTGCGCACCGTCGGTTCGCTGGCACTGATGGGTCTGCGCGTCGAGGAGTTGATCGTCAACCAGGTGATCTTCACCGATGACTCCTATGAGTACCGCAACCTGCCCGATCACCCGGCCTTCGACTGGTACTCGGCGCGCATCTGCGAGCAGCAGGCCGTCCTCGCCGAACTCGCCGCCACCATCGCCGACGTGCGTCTGTTGCTCGTCGGGCACCTGGCCGGTGAGCCGATCGGCCCCAAGGCTCTGGCCCAGCTACTCGACGAGGCGCGCACCAGAGGCGCCGCCACGCCTCCCGGCCCGCTGCAGCCAATAGTCGACAAAGAGTCCGGTGACGGTGTGCACGCGGTCTACCGGTTGCGGGTGCAACTGCCACAACTCGACCCCAACGCGCTGACCCTGGGCCGATCGGGCGACGACCTGGTGATCGGGGCGACGGGGCTGCGCCGCAGGGTCCGCCTGGCTCCGGTGCTGCGCCGGTGCGTGGTCGCCGACGCCGCACTGCGGGGCAGCGAACTCACCGTCCGCTTCCGGCCCGACCCGCGGGTGTGGCCGGCATGAGCCCCTCCGGTCATTCCGACCTGGGACCGGAACTGCGGCAGTTGGCGCAGGCAATCCTGGACCGCCTGGACCCGGCCGTGCGCGCGGCGGCCGCCAAGGCCGCGGGCTCACTGCGCGGGCCCGGCCGCTGCCAGCAGGTGTGGTGCCCGGTGTGCGCACTGGCCGCGCTGGTCAGTGGAGAAGAGCATCCCCTGCTGACGGTGGTCGCCGAGCACAGCGTGGCGCTGATGACGGTCATCCGGACCATGGCGGCCGACCCGGCGGCCCGTCCTGCGGAGTCCGGCGAGACCGATGTCCCCGGCTCCGCTGACGATGCGGCGCCACCGGGCGGCAACGGCGCCGTTAACGGCCGCTACCAGCACATCCCCATCGTGGTCGAGGTCGGTGACGCGCCTGAGGATTGCCCGTGAACAGCACCGCTGCTGTGGTCGGGGTAACACCTCCTCGGTAGAGTTGGGCCCAGCGCACGCCGCTGCGTGAGCCGCCGAGGGAGGGTCTATGTGGTACTGGCTTTTCAAGTACATTTTCATGGGTCCCCTGCTGACATTTTTGGGCCGTCCGAAAGTCGAAGGGCTCGAACATGTTCCGCACTCCGGTCCGGTGATTCTGGCCAGTAACCACCTCGCGGTCGCAGACAGCTTCTATCTGCCGCTGGTCGTCCGCCGCCGCATCACCTTCCTCGCCAAGAGTGAATACTTCACCGGCAAGGGCCTCAAAGGCCGGGCGCTGGCGTGGTTCTACACGGTGGCCGGCCAAGTCCCGATCGACCGAACCGACGCCGACGCCGCCCAAGCGGCTCTGGGCACCGCACAGCGACTGCTCGACCAGGGCAAGCTGCTGGGCATGTACCCCGAGGGCACCCGATCGCCCGACGGCCGGCTGTACAAGGGCAAGACGGGTCTGGCCCGGTTGGCGCTGGAGACCGGTGTCCCGGTGATCCCGGTCGCCATGATCGGTACCGACGTCGTCAACCCGCCCGGGTCGAGGATGTGGCGGTTCGGCCGGGTGACCGTGCGATTCGGCGAGCCAATGGACTTCTCCCGCTTCGACGGACTGGCCGGCAATCGGTTCATCGAGCGTGCGGTCATCGACGAGGTGATGTACGAGTTGATGAAGCTCTCCGGCCAGGAATACGTCGACATCTACGCCGCCACGGTCAAGCAGGGGAGCGCGGCCGTCACACCCGCGGAAGCGGATCCGCCCGACGTGCGGATCCCGGAGACCGCCGCGGGCTAGCAGCCGACGGCGTCGCGGCGGTGAGTCCGGCAACCCCGATCATCGCCAGCGCCCACCACACGTACGACATCCCGGCCAGCTGTCGCCACCAGGCCGCGCCGGCCTCCTGATGTTCGGGCAGCAGATTGATCGTCGGCCACACCATGAGCGCGACACCGGCCGCAGCCACACCGGCCAGCGCCACATTGCGGCGCCGGACGGCCAACACGGCCGCAACAATGACAGCCGGAAGCGCCCAGACCCAGTGGTGTGACCACGACACCGGTGAGACGATCAGGCCGAAGAGCGCCACACAGATCAACGCCAGCGTCGGCTCGTCGTCGGCCAGCACCCGGCGTACCGCCCAGACCGTCAACGCCAGCACGGCCAGGCAGGTCAGCGCCCAGAGCAGGAACTGGGTGGACCCGCCCAGGGAGAGCCGGGCCAGCGCCCCGGCCGCGTTCTGGTTGGTGTTCCAGGTGGCACTGCCGATGCGGTCGGTGTCGTGCACGGTTTCGGTCCAGTACTGCCACGAGTCCCGCCAGGCCAGCGCGAAGCCGAGCAGGGTGGCGGCCAGGAAGGAAGCCACCGCCCATGCCACCGCGCGGACGTCGCGGCGCAGCACGAAATACAGCAGGAACACCGCGGGAGTGAGTTTGAGCGCAATCGCCAACCCCAGCAGCACGCCCCGGGGCCAGGGTGTGCGCCGGGGCACGCAGTCGGCGATCACCAGGGTCATGATCACCACGTTGATCTGGCCGAAGGAGAAGTTGGCCCGGATCGGCTCGAGCACCGTCACCGTCACGGCCACCAGAGCGGCAGCCAGCAACCACCGGCGGGCCCAGCCCGGTCCGGGCAGCGCCGCGGCGCTCTCGGCCGTGTTCTGCGCGATGCCCAGGCGGGTCAGCACGATCCAGACCGACACCACCAGCAGCACCAGCGTGATCGCGGTGATCGCCACACCGGCCGCCGGCAGCGACATCCATGCCAGCGGGCTGAAGACGATGGCGGCCAGCGGGGGATAGGTGAAGGGCAGTTCCAGGCCGGCCTGGGTGCGGAACTTCACGCCGTCGGCGTACAGCGGCCGGCCATCGAGCCAGGCCCGCCCGCCCATCCGGTAGACGTCGGCGTCGATCCGGTAGGGGACGTGGCCGAAAAGCCGCCAGCACGCGTGCGCCACGGCGAGGGTCACCCCGAAGACCAGCAGGGCCTGGATCAGCCGCCCCACTGCGGTCCCCGGCCACCTGCTCATAGCGCCCACCAGCGTATCGGGGCGCAGCGTCCGGGAAGGGTGGGCGTAAGTTTTCTAGCCGTGCACCTTGACCTCCACTTCGATTTCGTCGCCCCGGGCCGCGAACCGCTGATGTGGTGTCTGGTCGCCTTCATCCTCACCTTCTTCGTGACGCGCAGCATCACCCGCTACATTCGTGCGACCGCAAACCGTCCGGGGCCCCGCAAATGGTGGCAACCGCACAACATCTCGGTGTCCCCCAAAGACGGCGGTGGCGGCGGCCTGCACATCCACCACGCCGTATTCGGCGTCATCCTGGTGCTGATCTCCGGGGTGTCGATGATCACCCTGTCGGTCGACGGCACGGTCCGCCAGTTCACCGTGGCAGCAATCTTTTTCGGTATCGGGGCGGCGCTGCTGCTCGACGAGTACGCGCTCATCCTGCACCTGCAGGACGTGTACTGGTCTGAGGACGGCCGTACCTCGGTCGACGCGGTGTTCGTCGCGACCGCGGTGGCTGGATTGCTGGTGATGGGCTTCAACCCGCTGTCCTTCTTCGATATCGGCATCTGGCGCGATGACGAATCGTTTCTGGCCCGCTTCACCGTCATCCTGATGGCGGTGTTCACCCTGGCGCTGGCGGTGGTCGTACTGCTCAAGGGCAAGCTGTGGACCGGGCTGGTGGGCATGTTCATCACCCCGCTGCTGTTCATCGGCGCCATCCGTCTGGCCCGCCCGCATGCGCCCTGGGCGCGGTGGCACTACCAGGACAAGCCCCGCAAGATGCACCGCGCGATGGAGCGGGAGCGATACCTGCGCCGGCCGTTCGTCCGAGCCAACCTGTGGCTGCAGCACGTCATCGCCGGTGAGCCCCGCGTTCCCAGCGCCACCGAGGTCGATGCCGAGCTCGACCGCGAGATCCACCCCGCGCCCGCGCCCGCCAAGGCCGACACCGCCGAGCCGGCCGCGACCACGACGGCGGCCGATTCCGTGGCCGATTCCGCGGCCGAATCCGCGGCCAAGACCTCGGCCAAGACCTCGGGATAGGGCGGGACACCGCAGCGTGCGCTACTTCTACGACACCGAATTCATCGACAACGGCCGCATCATCGACCTGATCTCCATCGGGGTGGTCGCCGAGGACGGCCGGGAGTTCTACGCGGTGTCCACCGAGTTCGATCCGGAATCCGCCGGACGGTGGGTGCGCACCCATGTGCTGCCCAAGTTGCCGTCGCCGGCCTCACCGCTGTGGCGTTCGCGCCGGCAGATCCGGGAGGATCTTGAGGAGTTCTTCGGTGTCGACGGTGACGAGCCGATCGAACTGTGGGCCTGGGTGGGCGCCTACGACCATGTCGCGCTCTGCCAGCTGTGGGGGCCGATGACGAGTCTGCCCCCGCAGATCCCCCGGTTCACCAGAGAATTACGTCAGGTCTGGGAGGACCATGGCTGCCCGCGCATGCCGCCGCGGCCGCAGGACACCCACGATGCCCTGGTCGACGCGCGGCACAACATGCGGCGCTACCTGCTGATGGCCGGCGGATCACCGGCGGCGGGGGACTCACACGACGCGGCTTGGCGCAGTTAGGGCCGGTTAGGATGGTCCGGTGAACTGGACTGTCGACGTACCGATCGAGCAGTTGCCGTCGTTGCCGCCGCTGCCGCCCGACCTGCGGATGAGGCTGGACGCGGCGCTGGCCAAGCCGGCCGCCCAGCAGCCGAGTTGGGATCCCGAGCAGGCCAGGGCGATGCGGACGGTGCTGGAGAGCGTGCCGCCGGTCACCGTCGCCTCCGAGATCGAGCGGCTGTCGGATCAGCTCGCGGCGGTGGCGCGCGGCGAGGCCTTCCTGCTGCAGGGCGGCGACTGCGCAGAGACCTTCGTCGACAACACCGAGCCGCATATCCGGGCCAACATCCGAACGCTGCTGCAGATGGCCGTCGTGCTGACCTACGGGGCCAGCATGCCGGTGGTCAAGGTGGCCCGGATCGCCGGGCAGTACGCCAAACCGCGCTCCTCGGATATCGACGCGCTGGGGCTGAAGTCCTATCGCGGCGACATGGTCAACGGCTTCGCACCGGACGCCTCGGTCCGCGACCATGATCCCTCCCGGCTGGTCCGCGCCTACGCCAATGCCAGCGCGGCGATGAATCTGGTTCGGGCGCTGACATCTTCGGGTCTGGCATCTCTGCACCTGGTGCACGACTGGAACCGGGAGTTCGTTCGCACCTCGCCGGCGGGTGCGCGATACGAGGCGCTCGCGGCCGAGATCGACCGGGGCATGAACTTCATGAGCGCCTGCGGGGTGAACGACCGAAACCTCGACACCGCCGACATCTACGCCAGCCATGAGGCGCTGGTGTTGGACTACGAGCGGGCGATGCTGCGCCTCAGCGAGGAATTCGGCGAACCGAGGCTCTACGATCTGTCGGCTCACTACCTGTGGATCGGTGAGCGCACCCGGCAACTCGACGGCGCGCACATCGCCTTCGCCGAGGTGATCGCCAATCCGATCGGGGTGAAGATCGGACCGACGATGACCCCGGAACTCGCCGTGGAGTACGTCGAGCGCCTTGATCCGCACAACAAGCCGGGACGGCTGACACTGGTCAGCCGGCTGGGTAACCACAAGGTGCGCGATCTACTGCCGCCGATCATCGAGAAGGTTCAGGCCACCGGGCATCAGGTGATCTGGCACTGCGACCCTATGCACGGCAACACCCATGAGTCGTCCACCGGCTATAAAACCCGGCACTTCGACCGGATCGTCGACGAGGTGCAGGGCTTCTTCGAGGTGCACCGTGCGCTGGGGACCCATCCCGGCGGGATTCACGTCGAGATCACCGGGGAGAACGTCACCGAATGTCTCGGCGGCGCCCAGGACATCTCCGACACCGACCTCTCCGGTCGCTACGAGACGGCCTGCGATCCGCGGCTGAACACTCAGCAGAGCCTGGAGTTGGCGTTTCTCGTCGCGGAGATGCTGCGCGACTGAAAGTCGGGCTGCAGGCTCGGCGGTTGGGGTGAGCGGAGATGCTGCGCGACTGAGAGTCGGGCTGCAGGCTCGGCGGTTGGGGTGAGCGGAGATGCTGCGCGACTGAACTAGCGGCCCAGTAATCCGTTGAGGTTCAGCCCGACGGTCCACGCGCCGGCCGCGACCAGTCCGGTCAGCACCATCACCGCCAGCGTCCAGAACACCACCGCCCGCCGGGCGCGCTGGCGCGCCCAGGAAAATTCCTCGATGTCGATTCCGGCGAATTGTGCTGGGGGCGAATCTAACTCATCTGTATCCGGTTCACCGGCATCGGTCTGTTCGGGCTCGCGCGGAGCGGGAGTGAACTGACGGGTCGGGTTGTGACCCGCCGGTGCCGGCCGGTGCGTCTCAGGATGGTGGACGACGGTGGCAGCGGTGTGCACGGCGGAGCTCTTCGGGGCCGGCACCCGGAAATGCGGCAGCCCGAGTTCCTCGGCGACCGCCTCGAGCCCCTCGCCCATCTCGCACGCGTCGGCGAAGCGTTCCTCGGCTCGCCGTGCGGTCGCGCGGGCGACGAACGCGTCGATCTCCGCGGGTACCCCGGCGATCACCGAGCTGGGCGGCGGCACGTCGCGGTCCAGCCGCTGGCTGGCCACTGCCAGTGGGTTGTCACCGGTGAACGGTGTTGTGCCGGTGAGTAATTCGAACGCCATAACTCCGGCGGCGTAGACATCACTGCGCGGTCCGGTCGCTGCCCCCTCGACCTGCTCGGGGGAGAGGTAGGCCGCGGTCCCGAGGATCACGCTGGTGGAGGTGATCCCGGCCTCGGCGATCGCCCGCACCAGGCCGAAGTCGACGAGCTTGACCTCGCCGTCGTCGGAGATCAGCACGTTCTCCGGCTTGACGTCGCGATGCACCAGCCCCGCCCGGTGTGCCACCCCCAGACCGCTGAGTACCGGCCGCAGTACCGCCGCCATCGCGTGCGGCGGCATGGGCCCGCGCTCGCGGAGCAGTTCGCGAAGGGTGCCGCCGTCGACCAGTTCCATCACCAGGAACGGGTGTGCCGGGTCATCGCCCTGGTCGTAGATCGCCACCAGCCCCGGGTCCTTGAGCCGGGCTATCGCCCTGGCCTCCCGGTGGAACCGGGTGAGGAACTGCTGATCGCCGGCATAGCGGGGATCCATCACCTTCAGCGCCACCGGGCGGTCGAGGCGGACATCGCGGCCCCGGTACACCGTTGACATGCCGCCGCTGGCGATGCGCGACTCGACGAGGTAGCGGCCGTCGAGCAGTGCTCCCACGAGCGGGTCCGGCGTCACCGACACATCCTAAAGTCCCCCGGCCCTTACACTGGCGTAAGTGAGCAGCATTCCGGCCGCCGAGGACGTCCTGGATTTCGCCGAACCCGTTCTGGACCTGCCCGCCGTCGCAGAACTGCTGGCCGTGCCGGTGACCCGGGTGCACCAGCAGTTGCGCGACGGGCACCTGATAGCGGTGCGGCGCAATGGAATCCCAGTGGTACCCGAGGTGTTCATCAATCGCGAGTCCGGCGAGATCGTGAAGTCACTGCCGGGCCTGCTCGGTGTGCTGCGTGACGGCGGATACCGCGATACCGAGATCCTGCGATGGCTTTTCACCGCGGATCCGTCACTGACGCTGATCCGGGACGGAATTCGGGAGCCGATCCGCAATGCCCGGCCGATCGACGCCCTGGGCTCCCATCAGGCCCGCGAGGTGCTGCGCCGGGCCCAGGCCATGGCGTACTGAGGCGGTTCGCCCCGGCGCAACCACCACCACGCGCCCAGTGCGCAACCGGTGGCCAGCAGCACGTGTACCCAGGAGTACATGCCGTGCGATCCGTCCGGTTTGAAGATCACCATGATCCAGGTGGAGAATCCCGCGATCGCGGCGATCGCGGCACGCGACTGGGCCAGTGACGACACCACCGCCAGCGGCCAGGTGTAGTACCACGGCAGAGCGGCCGGGACGAAGAGCACCACCACCAGCATCGCCCAGGCGATGCCGGTCAGCGCTTCGCGGTCATCGTGCCGAAACCGCCACCACAGCAGCGGCAGGGACACCGCGATGATCGCGATACCGGCCAATCGGGTGACTTCGAGCACGGCGTAGAAGTTCACCGGTGTGACCATCCCGCCGATGATGTTGGTCAGGTTGGCCACCGCGGTGGGAACGGTCAACCAGTTGATGATCTTCACCGAACCGGCGAGTGCCAGAAGCCATCCCAGGCCGACGCCGGCCAGGCTTGACAGCACGGCGAAAACCGCGATGAACGTCGCGGCCGCGCTCAATGAGGCGATCACGAAGGCGCGCAACGGCTTTTCGGGCAGATGGCGCATCCAGACCCAGACCATGAACGGCAGTGCCAGGACGGCGGTCGCCTTCACCGCGACGGCGACCGCGATCAATGCCGCGCCGCCGATGTGTCGGCCGGAGAAGGTGAGGGCGATGCCGGCCATCATCAGGCCGACCATCAGCATCTCGTTGTGCACTCCGCCCCACAGGTGCACGATCACCAACGGGTTGAGTACGCAGATCCACAGCGCAACCGAACCGTCGGCGCCGATGTGGCGCGCCACCCGCGACGCGGCCCAGATCAGCAGCACCAGGCCCGGCAGCATGCACAACCGCAGCAGCATGGTGCCGGCCACTACATGATCACCGGAGACCAGCGTCACGAACTTGGCAACCAGAATGAACGCCGGACCGTACGGTGCGGTGGTCGTCGTCCATATCGAACTGACGTTGTCCAGCAACCCATTCGGATTCTCGATCGGTGCCACGATGTAGGGGTCGAAGCCGTCCCGCAACAGTGCGCCCTGCGCCAGGTAGGAGTAGGCGTCGCGGCTGAAGAGCGGAACACTGGCGAGCAGCGGTGCGAGCCAGAACCCGGTGGTCGCGACCATCGTGTACTCGGTCGGCCGTTTGCCGTCAATCAGCGTTCGCCCCAGCGACAACCAGGCCGCCAGCATCAGCGCCAGACCGCCCCACAGCAGCACAGAGGACACCACCAGTCCGTGGCCGAACCGCAGCCAGGACAGGTGAAGGGACTCCAGCAGCGGATCAGTGAGGCGGGTGCTGCCCGCGCCGAGGCCGCCCACCGACATCAGCACCGCGCCAAGGCATCCCACGCGCGCGGGTCTCGCGTCGGGCGTGCGGGCGAAGGCGACGAGTCGGACTATTCCGGTGGGGGCGACTGCCATGGTGGCTCAGGCCTAGGCCGACCTGTTGGCGGCCAATCCGGCGAGTTCGGTCAGACCTGCCTTGGCCGGGGCGTTGATCGGCGCTGTCTCCAGCACCTCCAGCCCGCGCCGGGTCAGTGTCTCGATGTGCTGCTCGACGGCGGCCAGTGCGCCGACCGACTCGATCACCGAGCACAATTCGCGTACCTGCGAATCGCTGAGGTCGGTGCCGACCGATGACCGCAGCAGCGCGGCGGCCGCGGGGTCGGAGGCCTCGGCGCGTTCGACGGCCTCGGCCAGCAGAACGGTGCGCTTACCGGAGCGCAGGTCGTCACCAGTTGGCTTGCCGGTGACCGCGGGGTCGCCGAACACCCCGAGCACGTCGTCGCGCAGTTGGAACGCCACGCCGAGGTCAGTGCCGAGACTGTGGAAGGCGCGGTGGACGTCCGGGCGGTCGGCCGCGGCGGCCGCCCCCAACTGCAGCGGCCGAGTCACCGTGTAGGACGCGGTCTTGTAGGTATTGACATTCATCGCCGAGTCGATGGAATACGCCCCGCTGGATTCCGCCACGATGTCGAGGTACTGCCCGCCCAGCACCTCGGTGCGGATGTCCGACCAGACCCGCTGCACCCGGTGGCGGTCCGGTGGCGGCAGATCGACACCGGCGACGATGTCATCGGCCCAGACCAAGGACAGATCGCCCATCAGAATGGCCGCCGAGCGTCCGAACTGCTCGGCTGATCCGCGCCAGCCGCGACTGCGATGCAATTCGGTGAAGTGCATGTGGGCGGTGGGCATTCCGCGCCGGGTGGCTGACTCGTCGATGACGTCGTCGTGCACCAGTGCGCAGGCATGCAGCAGTTCTAGTGCGGAGAACAGCCGCAGGATGTCGTCGTCGACCCGGTCCTGCGGGCCCGGGGTCACCGCCCGGTAACCCCAGTAGGCGAACGCCGGCCGCATCCGTTTGCCGCCGAGAAGAACGAAGTCCTCCAGCACGGCGATGAGGCCGTCATAGTCGGTGCCGATGTATGCGGCCTCGGCGCGGCGCTGCGACAGGTAGCCGCGAAGCTGATCGGTGACGGCGGCGGCCAATTGCCCGGCCGACGGCGCTGCTGTTTCAACCCTCAGCGCGACGCCCCTTTCTGCTCTTTCTGATCGCGGATCTTCTCCGGCCACGGAGTCTCACGCCGTGTGAAAGCCCGCCTGTGTCACACCCTAGAACTCTTCGCGGCCTCCGGCGGCTGCGAACCGGGGCGAGGTCTGGTCGCGGTCGCGCCAGGCCAGATAACCGATGAGGCCGGCCACCAGCAGGGCGGCCAGGCCCAGCCAGAGGGCGGCGCCGGTGAACGACCGCGTACTGGGGTCGGTGTAGCGGGCCTGGGCGCTCATCGTGGTCACCGCACCCGGCTCGAGTTTCCACTCGACCACGCCGGCGCCCACCCGTTCACCGTTGGTCGAGGTCACCTCCCCGGGGAAGGCGGCGCGAAAGCTGACCTCGGCGTCCGGGTCGGTGAGGGTGGTCAGGTCCACCCGGCCCTCCAGTATCACCAGGCTGCCGGCCCGGCGAAGCGCGATGTCCACCCCGGTTGCCTCATCGTTGAGGTTGGCCAGCTGGGGAACCTCGGCGAAACTCAGGCCGGAGAACGACGCCCGTGATCCGACGTAACCGTCGGCGGCGTACTCCGACACCGAGATCTTCTGGCTGAACGCGACGTTCTGATCGAACTGCGGGCCCTTGTCGTCGTCGTCGCTCGGTGTGACGGCCGCGACGATCTCGCCGGACACCTGGTCATCGGGGGAGACCGTGATCGAGGCGTCCACCCGGATGCATCCGGCCGCCAGCGGGGCCAACGCCAGCAGCAGCAACGCCGAGACCCGCCGCCGCGGACCGGCGCCGGAGGCGGTTCGCTGGGTGCGCACGAAGGTATCGTGCCAGACCCGCACTACAGCGGCAGAGATCTGCCCAGGATGGCGAACGCCCGCGGGTCTCCGGCGAAGTGGTAGCCGCGAATGATGTCGGTGAATCCGAGCCGCCGGTAGAGCCGCCACGCCCGGTTGGCCTCCCCGTTGGTCTCCGGCGTGGACAGCAGGACGTTGGCCTCGTCACGGTCCGACAGCAGCCGGCGGGCCAGCGCCTCGCCCAGGCCCCGGCCCTGCGCGCGCGGGTGGATGTGCAGTTCGGTCAACTCGAAATAGTCGCTCGTCAGTCGGGTGATCTCGGTGTGCGGGAATCCGACCCGGTGCAGACCGCGCACCACCTGCTGCTGCCACCACTGGTCCGGCGCGCCGCAGTAGCCGTAGGCCACGCCGAGCAGGGGAGCGGCCGCCAGCCCGTCGGCGCCTGCCTCAGCCCCGGCCGTCTCGACTGCGGCCACTGCGCGCCAGCCCCTGCGCCGGGAGTGCTCCAGCCACATTGAGGCGCGCTGGCTCTCGGTTCCGCGGGGATATCTCATGGCGTCGACATAGATTTCCAGCGCCTCGCCCAGGCGGCGCTGCATGTCGGCGGGCGATAAGTCGATGAGGAAGGTCGCCAACGCGGTTCCATCCTCCTTCGACCGCACCAGCGCTGAGCGCGGGCACCAACAGGTTTCCTCCCGCCATTATGGTGCGCGGAAACGCCCGCCCCTTACGTCACCGTGACCAGCGGTCGGACCCCCTTGACGGAGTCGGCCTTCGTTGGTCATCCTCAATGCGCAAGCACGTGGGCGCCAACCGGGTGGTACGGGGCAGTTCAGACTCGTATCATGTGGGTAACCGCCCGGTTACCGGGCGTTTGCCCGTATCTACGACCGGCCGCATCGGCAAGGAGGGACTAATGCCACTCTCCGATCATGAGCAGCGCATGCTCGATCAGATCGAGAGCGCTCTCTACGCCGAGGACCCCAAATTCGCGTCCAGCGTGCGGGGCGGCCATCTGCGTGCCCCGTCGGCGCGCCGGCGGTTGCAGGGCGCCGGTCTCTTCATCCTCGGATTGGCCATGCTGGTGTCCGGCGTGGCCGTCAAGGCGACGATGATCGGCGGTTTCCCGGTGTTGTCGGTGCTCGGGTTCGTGGTGATGTTCGCCGGCGTGGTCTTCGCGGTCACCGGGCCGCCTGCAGCCGGCCCTCGGGAGCGGGGTGCGGCTCCCGGGCCCACCGCGCGTCGCGGCAAGGCGGCCGGCGGGTCGTTCACCAGCCGGATGGAGGACCGCTTCCGGCGTCGCTTCGACGAATAGCGCACCCAGAACACCTAATTTGTGCCCAGGGGCAGCCGGTCGGCTGCCCCTTTTTGGTGCCCGCGGCAGCCGGTCGGCTGCCCCTTTTTGGTGCCCGCGGCAGCTTGTCGGCTGCCCCTTTTTTGTGCCCGCGGCAGCCCCGTCCGGGGGCCTGCACCGCCCACCTGGATGCCGTGGTGGAGCCGAGTGGGGCGATCGGACACGATTGGGCGTCAAAGTGGCAGAAAGTGGGGGATTGTGGGGTATCGTGGCGCTGGCGGTGAAGGACCGCCCTGGTCGCGAGGAGGTGCTCCGGAGATGTTCCTCGGCACCTATACGCCCAGGTTGGACGACAAGGGCCGGCTCACCCTGCCGGCCAAGTTCCGGGACGCGCTGGCAGGAGGGTTGATGGTCACCAAAAGCCAGGACCACAGCCTCGCCGTCTACCCGCGGGAGCAGTTCGAGCAGCTCGCCCGGCGGGCGTCGGCCACCTCGCGCAGCAACCCCGAGGCCCGGGCATTCCTGCGCAGCCTCGCCGCCGGAACCGATGAGCAACACCCCGACTCCCAGGGGCGGATCACCCTGTCCGCCGACCACCGCCGCTACGCCAACCTGTCCAAGGAGTGCGTGGTGATCGGATCGGTCGATTTCCTGGAGATCTGGGACGCCCAGGCATGGAACGACTACCAGCAAACCCACGAAGAGAACTTCTCCGCGGCCTCCGATGATGCCCTCAGCGACATCATCTGAGCCCGCGGCGCAGCGCAGCGCCCGTGCAGCGTGGCCCTTGCCCGAACCGACCCTGACGTACTTCCCCGACGCCAGGTTCGTATCGGACAGGGACCTCCCTGCACCGGCGCCCCACCGATCCGGAGGTGCCGTGGTGGCCGATGGGCATGTCCCCGTCCTGCTGGATCGCTGCGTCGAACTCCTCGGCCCGGCCATCACCCGGCTCGGTGCCGACGGTTCGGGTGCGGTGCTCGTCGACGCAACCCTGGGCGCGGCCGGGCACGCCGAACGATTCCTCGACACCTTCCCCGGACTGCGGTTGGTCGGCCTGGACCGCGACGCCCAGGCGCTGGCCACCGCCGGTCGCCGGCTTGCCCGGTTCGGTGACCGGGTCTCGCTGGTGCACGACCGCTACGACGGCATCGCCGAGGCGCTACGGGTGAGCGGCCTGGCGCCGGCCGGATCGGTCGACGGGGTGCTGTTCGACCTCGGGGTGTCCTCGATGCAACTCGACCAGCCCGAGCGTGGGTTCTCCTACTCCCAGGACGCACCGCTGGATATGCGGATGGATCGCGACGCGGGCCTCACGGCCGCGGAGATCCTCAACACCTACGACCGCCGTGCTCTGACCGACATCCTGCGCCGCTTCGGTGAGGAGAAGTTCGCACCCCGGATCGCCGGCCTGATCGTGGAGCGCCGTGGCGCACGGCCGTTCTCCCGCACCGGCGAACTGGTGGAACTGATCTACGACGCGATCCCGGTGCCGGCCCGGCGTACCGGCGGTCACCCCGCCAAGCGGACCTTCCAGGCGCTGCGGATCGCGGTCAACGCCGAACTGGACTCGCTGAGCGCGGCACTGCCCGCCGCGCTGGCGGCGCTTCGGCCCGGTGGCCGGGTGG
The DNA here is from genome assembly GCA_041303735.1 of Mycobacterium sp. Lineage (GTDB taxonomy): Bacteria > Actinomycetota > Actinomycetes > Mycobacteriales > Mycobacteriaceae > Mycobacterium. The sequence goes on along the minus strand of JBFYOQ010000073.1, from coordinate 5,281 downwards.
TGGTGATGGCCTACCAGTCCCTGGAGGACCGGATCGTCAAGACCACGTTCGCCGCGGCAACCGCCTCCCGCACGCCGCACGGCCTGCCGGTCGAACTGCCCGGCCATTCACCGGATTTCACCTCCCTGACCCGTGGCGCCGAACGCGCCGGCGACGACGAGATCGCGCGCAATCCGCGCAGCGCGCCGGTTCGGCTGCGGGCGTTGGAACGTGCCCGGCCATCAGGCGGAGAGGAACAGTGATGAAGGTCGACCGCCATGCAGTCGCGGAGAGTGCGCCGCGAAGCGGACGGCAGAAGTCGACGCCGCGTCGGCCCCATCAACCCCGCGGCCAGCGGCAGGGGCCGCAGACCGCGCCGGCCGCCCGGCCCGTCGCGCGCCCCGCCCGGGCAAAGAACACCACCCAGGCCAAGGCGCGGGCCAAGGCCCGCAAGGCCAAGGCGCCCAAGGTCATCCGGCCGCCACTGCGCGAGCGGCTCCGCGAGCGGATAGTGGCCCGGCTGGTCGGGCTGGACCTTCGGCCGCAGACGCTACTGGCCCGGGTGCCGTTCGTCGTTCTGGTGATGGGGGCGCTCGGCGCCGGACTCGGACTGACCCTGTGGCTGTCCACCGCCTCCGCGGAGCGCTCCTACCAACTCGGCAGCGCCCGGTCCCTCACCGATGCGCTGACCCAGCAGAAAGAGGCGCTCGAGCGTGACGTGCTGCAGGCGGAGTCCGCGCCGGCTTTGGCAGACGCCGCGCGCGATCTCGGCATGATCCCGTCGAAGGACACCGCCCACCTCGTCCTGGACCCCGGCGGGAACTGGGTCGTCGTGGGCAAGCCCAAACCGGCCGAGGGCGCACCGCCTCCGCCGTTGAACACCAGACTGCCCGATCCGGCTCCGCCGGCGCCCGCCGCGGTGCCGCCCAAACCCAGGCCGTTGGCCGGCGCCGAGGTGCCTACTCTGCTGGTGCCGGGTAGTGCATCGACCGCCGCCGGCGCAACAGAGGTGCCGGTGCGGATCCCCTCACCCACCGACCCGCTGGCTCCGCGTGCCAACCTCGGCCTGGCGGTACCCGGCCCCGCGGTGCAGCCCGGCCTGACGCTCGTTCCGGTCGACCCGGTACCCGCTGAGCAGCTGGCGGGGGCGCAACCGGATTCCGTCATCGCGTCCATCCCCGTGGCACCGGACGCGCCGGGAGCGGCGCAGCCGCCGACTGCGCCGGGAGCGACGCAGTGAGACGTACCCGCCGGTCCGCGGCACGTCCTGTCGATCCACAGCGCCGTCGGCGCGGCGCGAGCGCAGCGGTGACCGAGGGCCGCTCGGCGAAAGCCCGCCGCACCCGCGCCGTCACCGAAACCGGTTCGGACAGTGCGTCATTCGTCTACCGGTACCGCGTCGGTAATATCGTCATCTTCATTGCCCTCGTCGTGGCGGCAGCCCAGCTGTTCAACCTGCAGGTACCGAAGGCCGCCGCGCTGCGCGCCCAGGCCGCCGGACAACTCAAGGTCGTCGATGTGGACAAGGCGTTGCGGGGCAGCGTCGTCGACCGCAACTTCGACAAGCTGGCCTTCACCATCGAGGCGCGCGCACTGACCTTCCAGCCAGCCAGGGTCCGAAAGCAACTCGCTGAGGCCAAGCAGAAGTCGCCGGAGGCGCCGGACCCGGATCAGCGACTGATCCAGATCGCCAAAGATGTCTCCACCCGGTTGAACAACCAGCCGGACTTCGCCAACGTGCTCAAGAAGCTGCGCAGTAACGAGACCTTTGTCTACCTGGCTCGGGCAGTGGATCCGGCTGTCGCCCTGGCGATTTCAACAAAGTTCCCCGAGGTGGGCGCCGAGCGCCAGGACCTGCGTCAGTATCCCGGGGGCTCGCTGGCGGCCAACGTGGTCGGCGGCATCGACTGGGACGGACACGGACTGCTGGGCCTGGAGGACTCGATGGACTCGGTGCTGGCAGGCACCGACGGCTCGGTCACCTATGACCGCGGTTCCGACGGTGTGGTGATCCCCGGCAGCTCCCGCAACCGCCACCAGGCGCAGAACGGCTCGACCGTGCAGCTGACCCTTGACGACGACATCCAGTTCTATGTCCAGCAACAGGTGCAGATGGCCAAGAACGCCTCTGGGGCTCGCACCGCCTCCGCGGTGGTGCTGGACGCCAAAACCGGTGAAGTGCTGGCGATGGCGAACGACGACACCTTCGACCCGTCCCAGGACATCGGCCGTCAGGGCGACCGGCAGATCGGCAACCTGTCGGTGTCCTCGCCGTTCGAGCCGGGGTCGGTCAACAAGATCGTCACCGCCGCCGCGGTGATCGAGGCCGGGCTGTCCAATCCCGACGAAGTGCTCTCGGTTCCCGGGGTGATCGGAATGGGCGGGGTCAGCATCAAGGACGCGTGGAGCCACGGCGTCATGCCGTACACCACCACCGGCATCTTCGGTAAGTCCTCCAACGTCGGCACCCTGATGCTGGCCCAGCGGCTCGGCCCGGAACGGTTCTACGAGATGCTGGGCAAGTTCGGTCTCGGCCAGCGCACCGGTGTCGGGCTGCCCGGCGAGAGCGCCGGCATCGTCCCGCCCATCGACCAGTGGTCGGGCAGCACCTTCTCCAACCTCCCGATCGGACAGGGCCTGTCGATGACCCTGCTGCAGATGACCGGGATGTACCAGGCCATCGCCAACGACGGGGTGCGCATCCCGCCCCGGATCGTCAAGGCGACGATCGGCCCCGACGGTTCGCGGACCGAGGAGAAGCGCCCCGACGGTATCCGGGTGGTCTCCGCGGCGACCGCGCAGACGGTGCGCAACATGTTGCGGGCGGTCGTCCAGCGCGATCCGACCGGTGTGCAGCAGGGCACCGGCCCGGCCGCCGCGGTCGAGGGCTACCAGATCGCCGGCAAGACCGGTACCGCCCAGCAGATCAACCCCGGCTGCGGCTGCTACTACGACGACGTCTACTGGATCACCTTCGCCGGATTGGCGCCCGCCGATGACCCCCGCTACGTCATCGGGATCATGCTGGATGCGCCCAGCCGCAACGCCGACGGCTCACCCGGCCATTCGGCCGCTCCGCTGTTCCACAACATCACCGGATGGCTGCTGCAGCGCGACAGCGTGCCGCTTTCGGCCGATCCCGGAGCACCGCTCACCCTGCAAGCCACCTGAGCCGTCCGCGTACCGCCGCTGGGTAGGGTGTCAGCCGACCCGCGGAAAGAGGAGGTGGCCGTGGTGACCAGTCATCTTCGGCCCCGTGACCCGCCCGGCAGGTCACTGCCCGCACTGGCCGCCGGGGTGGGGGCCGAGGGCGTCGGCGGGGACGCTGTGCCCGACGTCCTGATCACCGGGGTGACCCTGCGCGCCCAGGATGCCGTCGACGGTGATCTGTTCGCAGCGCTGCCCGGGTCGGTGGCGCACGGGGCGCAGTTCACCGCCGACGCCGTGGCCGCGGGTGCGGTGGCCGTGCTCACCGACGCCGAGGGGGTCGCCATCGTCCACCGTCTGCTGGGCGAGCCCGCGCCCGTCCCGGTGGTGGTGCACCCCGCGCCGCGCTCGGTTCTCGGGGCGCTGGCCGCCGAGGTCTACGGACACCCCTCACAGAAGGTGGCGGTACTCGGTGTCACGGGGACATCGGGCAAGACCACTACCGCGTACCTGATCGAGGCGGGTCTGCGGGCGGCGGGGCGCACCACCGGGCTGATCGGCACCGTCGGTGTCCGCATCGCCGGTGACGACGTGCCGAGTGCGTTGACCACCCCGGAGGCCCCCGCACTGCAGGCGCTGCTGGCGGCCATGGCGGAGAAGGGGGTCGACACCGCGGTGATGGAGGTGTCCAGCCACGCACTGGAACTCGGCCGGGTGGACGGAATCCGTTTCGCCGTCGGCGGTTTCACCAATCTCTCCCGCGACCACCTCGACTTCCATCCGTCGATGGAGGCCTACTTCGAGGCCAAGGCCAAGTTGTTCGATCCCGCCTCGCCCCGGCGCGCGGCCGTCTCGGTGGTGTGCGTCGACGACGACGCCGGTGCCGCGATGGCGGCCCGTGCGGCCGGCGCGATCACGGTCAGCGCCGAGGGCGAGCGCGCCGACTGGCACGCCGAGGACATCGTGGACCCCGAGGCCGGCGTGCAGGAGTTCTCCGCGGTGGATCCGGCCGGCGTGCACCACCGGCTGCGGATCCGGCTGCCCGGGCGCTACAACGTGGCCAACGCCCTGCTGGCAGTGGCCATGCTGGACGCCGTCGGGGTGTCACCCGATCAGGCCGCGGCGGGTCTGCGCACCGCCGCGGTGCCCGGCCGCCTCGAGGCCGTCGAGCGCGGCCAGGACTTCCTCGCCGTCGTCGACTACGCCCACAAACCCGGTGCCCTGCAGGCCGTGCTGGAGACGCTGCGCCGGCCGCAGGGGCGGCTGGCGGTGGTGTTCGGGGCGGGCGGCAACCGTGACCCCGGCAAGCGCGAACCGATGGGCCTCGTCGCCGCCGAATTGGCGGATCTTGTCGTGGTCACCGACGACAACCCCCGCGACGAGGACCCAGCCGCCATCCGGTCCGCCATCCTCTCCGGCACCGTTGGGGCCCACCGCGCTCAGGCCAACCGCACCAAGGCCGCCGAGGTGGTCGAGATCGGCGATCGCCGCGAGGCCATCTCCCACGCGGTCGGGTGGGCGCGGCCGGGCGACGTCGTGGTGATCGCCGGCAAGGGTCACGAGCGCGGTCAGACCGCAGCCGGGGTGACGCGGCCGTTCGACGACCGCGAGGAGCTCGCCGCGGCTCTGGACCGGGTCCGGGTGCGGCGATGATCGCACTGAGCGTCGCCCAGATCGCGGAGATCGTCGGCGGCGAACTGGCGGACATCACCCCCGCCGAGGCGGCGGCCACCCACGTCACCGGCACCGTCGAGTTCGACTCGCGGGCGATCGGCCCCGGCGGGCTGTTCCTGGCGCTGCCCGGCGCCCGGACCGACGGCCACGACTTCGCCGCCGCCGCCGTGGCGGCAGGCGCGGTCGCCGTGCTGGCCGCCCGGCCGGTCGGCGTGCCGGCCATCGTCGTTCCTTCCGCCGCAGCAGCCGACGCGCACGCCGGTGTGCTCGAGCACGACGCCGACGGAGCGGGCGCGGCCGTGCTGGCCGCACTGGGCCGCCTTGCCGCCGCGGTGGCCGGTGAACTGGCTGCCGCAGGTATGCGGATCATCGGCATCACCGGGTCCTCGGGCAAGACCTCCACCAAGGATCTGATCGCCGCCGTACTGCGGCCCCTCGGCGAGGTCGTCGCGCCGCCCGGATCGTTCAACAACGAACTCGG
>JBFYOQ010000072.1:0-6974 GCA_041303735.1 Mycobacterium sp. | reverse complement strand
GATGCGGTGGCCGATGACGTTGCAATCAATCCTGCGGTAATAGTGGCTAATGCAAATCTGTTCACGGGGCCGAAACGCTAAACGGATAGTTCGGGGATGCGAAATCACGAAACGCCGAGGCAGCGAACGCCGTTGCTGAATGAGCCTTTGCTGATGTCCGCATTCGGTGCATGAAATGCACTGCGCAAAAGCCGTTTTCGCAGCACTTTCTTCCTGGCAGCGGGAATTTGCCAGCGCTTCACTGTAATTCGGAACGTGTTCTGCACCACAATATTGTCGTGCAGGGCTTTTCGGGTGTGTCAGCGTGTAATCACGGCAGCACACTGCGCATCAGCATCACGTTGTACACCGACCACATCGAGAGGTTGTAGTTGAGCTCCTTACCCGTCGACCACGGATGCAGATACGGCGCGTACACCCCGCCGGGAGTGAACAGCGACGACACCAGCATCTGCTCAGGACCCCACGGGCCCTGCGGGGCGGGCGCGGTGCGCATCACCACATCATTGGACCGGTTGGTGTAGAGCACCAGGTACTGCTTGAGGTAGGTGTTGTACTGCGCTGACATCTCCCCCACCGGACCGGGGATCACCGCGGTGGCCGCGGCCGGATTGGCCGGCACCCACGCGCCTGCATCCGAGCTCCAGTACTCGTACTTGGTCAGATCCGGCACCAGCGCCGGTGCCACCCGGGCAACGTACGCCGAACCGCTTCGACCGCTCGGGGTTCCGTAGGTATAGAGGTACGGGTCCCCCGGGCCGGGTCGCAGGAAAGCGCCCATCTGGAACTTCTCGTTGCCGGCTTCGGGCTTGCGGATGGTGCCCGGGTACACCCCCCAGGTCTCGCCGTTGTCACCCGAGACGGCCGTCGCCGAGTAGTTGGTGGTCCATTGGCCGTCGCCGTCCCAGGTCTTGATGGACATGAAGTTGAGGAACTGCTTGCCGCCGAAGCCCACCCCGGCAGTGGGGATGATGCCGGTCTCCTGCGGGGCGGCGTTGATGGTGTTGACGATCTGTTTGGCGATACCCGGGCGCCACACCGGGGCGCCGGCGTAGCGGTTGCCCATCGCGGCGTCGCCGACGGCGACGGTGTTGGTCAGCGTGCGATCCGAGGAACGCATCAGCACGTTGTAGCGCCACTGCTCGCCGGGGATCTGGCAGAAACCTTTGGTATCGCCGAAGGCCATCAGCACCTGGGGGTTGGCCGGATCGCCGTTGTCCCACATGATGCCCAGATCGGTGCCGGTGACGGCGAAGTTGGCGATGGTCTTGTTCGGACTGTCCGGTCCGGTGACCCAACCGACGACGGAGGTGCCCGGCGCCAGGTCGGGCTTGACCGGGATGGCGGCAGTCGGGGCGGGCAGCGCGGCGATGGGGGCTGCGGCAGCGGCGACGGGTTGGGGCAACGGGGCCACCGGGACCACCGCGGCCTGCTGTTGGACCGCGGCCGCGGTGGGGTTGAGGACCTGGGCCAGTATCTGGCCGATATTGGGCAGCGGCGCCTTGTCGTTCGCGCCCACCGGTTTGTGGCCGATCGGCCGGCTCAGCGGCGCGATCTTGCCCGGGCTGGGGATCTGCACGTCCTGGCCGGGCAGCGGCTGAGCTTGCGCGGCCGCCCCCGAGCACCCCTCGGCTGAGGCCGGCGGCGCGGTGAGTCCTGCACACAGCACGGGGACGAGTGCGCACGCCATCCACGACGCGGCGTTGTTCGTGCGTGGCGAGCCCTTGCTTGGCGACACGGCCGACCTTCTTTCACAGCGACAGCGGGACAGCTGTCCGATGTGACGTTAGGGGCGGATGTGGCCCTTGAGACTTTCCGAGATGGGAATGGGTGCGGCTTCGTGACCGTGTCGCAATGCGCGCTACAGAACCCAGTCGCTACAGAACGAAGAGGGAGCCGGCCGGATCCAGTGAGCTCTGCGAGAGATTGGCGAGCACCCCGGTGTAGCCGGGCAGCAGCGGATTCCGGTCGTAGTAGAGATTGCCCGTCGAGGTTTCGTAGACGAACTGGCTCTGGGTGACACTGAACAGGAAACACGCCCGGTCCACGATGTCGACGGAGGTGCTCGTCGCCCCCAGTGCGACGGCGTCGATGCCGACGATGTCGCCGTCGGCCCCGGTGGCCAGCACCAGCGGCGCCGTCCGGTTCGTGAACGTGTGGTTCATGATGAAGGTGTCGGTGGCGGCCGTGCCGGTCAGTGTGGGGCGCGGGGTCTTCACACAGTCGGTGGGTGCCACCGAACTGGAGTAGCTCCAGGTGCCGCCGGGGATCACGCTGCCGCTGTCGCCATCACCGGAGCCCCAGACGTAGAGGTCGAGGGACACCGCGGTGGGGATGTTGGTGAACTGGCCCGCCGCCTCGTCGTTGGGATAGGTGAAGAATCCGTACACGCCGTTGGCGTCGGCGGGGAAGCCGTCCTGGATGGCGGCCGTGCGCAATGCGATGGCGTAGGGCGTTGACGCCGGGCCGGACACGCTGTATCGCCAGAAGTCGAAATTCGTCTGGCTGGTGCCCGACAACTGCGTCCCGTTGAAGGCGTACGGGTACACCGTCTGCTGGTTCGCGTTGAGGTAGGAGCCGTACTGGACGAAATCGGAATACGAGGCGGGAACCCACCCGGTGACGTTCATGTTGATATTGGACGCCGGTTCGTTGAACTGCTGCGCCCACACCTTGTCGGGTCCGATGATGCGCGACACCGTGGCCGGCGGCTGAGGATCCCACGGACTGGCGCCACTGGACACCAGGTCGCTATACGGGCCGCCGGCGGCCGTGAGTTGGCTCACCACCGTGTCGAAGTCGTTGAACCCGTAGGTCTTTCCATCCACCGCGCCGGTCCAGGCGGCACCGTTGACGGTGAACTTCATCTGGACGGGCAGCGACCACTCATCGATATAGGAGGTGTCGATGGTGTACCAATTGCCACCACCGGTTGTGGCCGGGTAGAGGTTGTACTCCACGAAGCTGTAGTTCTGGAAGGAATCATCGGCCGGGAATCCCGGCGGGTAGAACGGATCGACCCCACTGGTCGGGGTGATCGGCAGGGTGAACCCTGCGGCGCCCTCGACGATGTAGATCCGGTTGCCGGGGGATCCGGCCGCGCCGTTGTTCACCGAAAGCGTCACGGGTGCTGACTGACCCGCCGCGATCGACACCGGGCCCACCCAGTCCGGTGGCGCGGTCGGGGACGTCGACCACGGCGTCGCCGGGATGGAGTAGTCACCGGTGTTGGTCAGGTTGTACACCCAGATCGTCTGCTGGGAACTGTTGTGCACCGTGATCGTCGGGGCCGTGGCGCCCAGCGATGGCGTTCCGATTGCCGACTCGGGGAAAAGGTTGCGGCGCAGCAGCAGAAGTGCGCCTTCGAGGACGTCGGTGACCGGACTGTCGGGCAGCGTGGACAGCCAACTGCCGACGCCGTCGAGGATCTGCGCGATCCCGGTGACCGCAACCGCCGTTGTCGCCGCGGTCGGTGCCGGCACCGCGGCCACACGCGTGGCGGCGGGGTGGACGGCTGGCGCGACCGGATCCGGCGCCTGCTGGGTCGTCGTCGCCGGGATCTGCCCCTGCGGGGCGGTGACGGTGATCGCTGCCCGACGTGGCTGTTGGGAGGCGGATACCGCTGCGGCCCTCGGTGAGACGGCGGCCCTCGGTGAGACGGCGGCCCTCGCGCGGGCCGGCGGCGCGGCCTTGTCCGCGCGGCCGGGCCGGTTGGATGTCGGCGTGGAGCCGGACTCCGCGGAGGCCGCCCGCACATCACCGGCGTCGTCCTCGGCAGCGGCCACCCCGGCCGCCTGCGGTCCGGCCAGGCAGAGTCCGAGGGCAAAGGCGGCCGTTCCGATCCGGATACCGGTGTTCATCATCACCTCAAGAACCAGCCTTCCTGTGCGCATAGCGCGGTCTCTAAACCTAGATTCAGTCGCGTAGACGGGTCAACGGACCTAAGTCATCACTTCGGGATAGCGCTAACTCTTCGACAGGCTGCGCTCCCGCAGCGAGTCGTAGATCGGTGGCGAGCCCACCAGGGAGGCGGCCAGCACCGCAGAGGCGGTGGCGGCCAGGATCGGGATGATCACCGCGGTCGAGGCCGTCATCTCGATGACGAGAACCATGCCGGTCATCGGTGCCCGCACGGTGGCTCCGAAGAACGCCGCCATGCCCACCACCGCCATCGGAATCGCAAGAAAACCAACGTCTCCCGGCCAGACGAGGTTGAGGACGCCGATGAACAACACTCCCCACAGCGCACCGACGGCCAGCATCGGCGCGAATAGGCCGCCCACCACCGGGGCGGAGTACGACAGCGGGCCGGCGAGGAAGCGCAGCACCAGGTAGCCGGCGATGACCACCAGCGCAAGCTGTTGGCCGCCGAGCAGCATCTGCGTCAGTTCCTCGCCGCCGCCCACCGCGCGCGGGTAGGCGACCATCACCAATCCGATGATGGCGCCGATGATGCTCGCCTTGGCGACGCCGGGGATGCGGCGCATCGCGGTCACGTGGTCGAGGAACCACAGCACCAGCCGGTTGTAGGCCGCCCCGAGTACTCCGGTCGCCAGGCCGAACACGACGAACAGCGGAAGCCACACCAGGTTCGGTTCGTCGAGGTGTCCCAGCCGGAATTCCGGACGATCGCCGATGATGATGCGGGCGCACCCCACGGCGGTTGCGGCGGCGAACACCGTCGCCAGCACGGTCTTGATCCGGAAGGACCGCGTCACCTCCTCGAGGGTGAACAGGGTGCCACCGATCGGCGCGTTGAACGCGACCGCCAGGCCGGCTCCGCCCAACGCCGTCTGCATCATCTGGATCTCCGGGTCGGGAAGGCGGGCGCGTCTGGCCGCCTGCGAACCGATCGCCGCGCCCATGTGCACGGTCGGCCCTTCGCGGCCGAGCACCAGTCCCGACCCGATGGCCAGCAGACCGCCGATGAACTTCGCGGGCAGCAGCCGGATTCGTGGCGGCGGCATCTGGCCGCGGTAGACCGCTTCGACGTGCTGGATGCCGCTTCCGTCGGCCAGTGGCTCCCACCGCACCACCAGGGCGGCCAGCGTGGCGCCCAACGCCGCGGCGGCGACGGGGATCAACCAGCCCGGCCCGGGCACCTGCTGCGCCCAGTCCACGAGGTCCAACCGCAGCCGGTCGGCGGCCTGCAATAACCAGCGGAACGCTCCCCCGACGACACCGATGACCGCGCCGGCGACGGTCGCGGTCAGGCAGATGACAACGGCGCCGCGCAGGGAGTCGTCGGGCACTTCAGCATCGTAGGTGCTCGGCGTACCCTTCCTGTCATGGCTGACTCCGATGTCGATCAGGCACTCAAACTCGCCGGCGGCAACACCTCATCGTTGATCCCGCAGGAGCGCACCATCGAGGACGAACGGCTGCACCGCAAGCAGAACCTCGCCGCGGCGTTCCGGTTGTTCAGTCGCTTCGGCTTCGACGAGGGCGTGGCCGGGCACATCACCGCCCGCGACCCCGAGCTCACCGACCACTTCTGGGTGAACCCGTTCGGCATGTACTTCGGGCACATCCGGGTCAGCGATCTGCTGCTGGTGCGCCACGACGGCACCATCGTGCACGGCGACCTGCCGGTGAACCAGGCGGCGTTCGCCATCCACTCGCAGGTGCACGCCGCCCGCCCCGACGTGATCGCCGCCGCGCACGCGCACTCGGTCTACGGCAAGACGTGGTCGACGCTGGGCCGGCAACTGGATCCGATCACCCAGGACGCCTGCGCCTTCTACGACGACCACGCGGTCTTCGACTCCTACTCCGGGGTGGTGCTCGACATCGAAGAGGGCAAGCGCATCGCGCACGCTCTGGCCGACAACAAAGCCGCGATCCTGCGCAACCACGGTCTGCTCACCGTCGGCCAGTCCGTCGAGGAGGCCGCGTGGTGGTTCATCACCATGGAGCGCAGCTGCCACGCCCAGTTGATGGCCGAGGCGGTGGGCACACCGGTGCTGATCGAGCCGGAGATGGCCGCGGTCACCCGCGGTCAGGTCGGCAACCACATCGCCGGGTGGTTCAGCTTCCAGCCGCTGTTCGCCAGCATCACCCGCGAGCAGCCCGACCTGTTCGACTGACCCTGGAACGTCGACTGACACCGAGGGTGCGCTCACTGCTGCGCGGATCCCGCACGGTTCCGCGCACCCGCTTCACCGCGCCGGCGATCTGGCGTCCCACGCGCGCGTCGATGACCGCACTCGTCGTCGGGCTGTGGCTCTTCGGCACCGGCGACGCCCTCATCCTGGCTTCCCAGCTCGGTGGTACTCCGTGGTCGGTGCTGGCTCAGGGCCTCAGTGTGCGCACCGGGCTCGGAATCGGGTGGACCACCCTGGGCGTCTCGATGTGCGTTCTGGCGCTGTGGATCCCGCTGCGCGAGAAGCCGGGTCTGGGAACGGTGATGAACGTCGTGGTGATCGCACTCGCCCTGGGCGTCACCTACCCGAGAGTGAGCACGCCGGATTCGCTGATCGGCCAGCTCGGCCTGGTGTTCCTCGGGGTTGCGCTCATCGGCCTGGGCAGCGGGTTGTATCTCACCAGCGGCCACGGCCCCGGTCCGCGCGACGGCTGGATGACGGGACTGCACCGGGTGAGCGGCTGGCCGGTGGGCCGGGTCCGGTTGCTCATCGAGGTGACGGTGTTGGCGATCGGCTGGCTGCTGGGCGGGATCGTCGGCGTGGGCACCGCCATCTTTGCGCTACTCGTGGGCCAATCCGTCGCGCTGGGACTCGCCGTCGTGCACCGGCTGTCGCCGGGGGGCGAGGCGTGACACCGCGTTACTCGGTTTGCGGGTTGATCCCCAGTTGCTTGACGCAGCTTGCGCGCGCCATCGACACCAGCACGGGTTGGGCGCCGTCGAACTTCGACAGCGCCGGGGTGTCCTGCTTCATCTGACTGATGGACGCGTCGATGCAGCGTTGGAGACGCTGGGCGTCGGAATCACGCCACTGCGAGTACCCGATGAGGCC
>JBFYOQ010000071.1:0-10755 GCA_041303735.1 Mycobacterium sp. | reverse complement strand
TCCGGATCGGCATCGGGCGAGAGCACCAGCAGCACGCTGGAGCCGCCCATGCCGCGGACCTCGATGGTGTCGGCCGGTTGCCGATGGAATCCGGACAATCGGACGACGTGCCCGCCGATGCTCACCTTTCTGGGAGCCGGCGCCCACTCCTCAAGCCGGTAGCTCACGTCGTTGATCTCGCCGAGCCGCACCGAGAGCACGGCTAGCAGGTCGGGAAGCTCGACAGTGAGGTCGGTGCTCCGGGGCCACCAGGCACCGTCGACGAAGCCGGTGGGCAGCGCTTTGGGCTTGAGCCGAAGTCGCGGGGTCTGCTCCGGCGGGGCCTGGTGCCAGCCTGCGGACGAGCGGGGTTGTGTTTGCGTCATCAGACGCTCCCATCTTGGGGCGCCATACGGCCCGAATCAATCGGCGGCGACACGAACCTCAGAACGGTTGTGCGCGGAAGACCGCCGATATACCGAGCCTACGCGTCGGGAGGAGGAACGCCGAAATATCAATGAGTGGAGCGAATTTCGCATAACCCGGTGAAACAAAAGTGGGCCGGCAGGTTTCCCTGCCGACCCACAATGTTTTTTCGTACTGCGTGCCGTGCTGCGCTACTACTCCGGGCGGACAGCGAGAGCCTGGGGGCCCTTGGCTCCCTGGCCGATCTCGAAGACCACTCGCTGATTTTCCTCCAGCGAGCGGTAACCGCTACCGCTGATCTCGGAGAAGTGGACGAAAACGTCCTCCGCGCCACCGTCGGGGGCGATGAAGCCGAAGCCCTTCTCGCTGTTGAACCACTTCACAGTTCCCTGTGCCATTCTGTTACTTCTCTCATCTCATGAAACGGGCATCCAAATCTGATGCCCTACCGACAGCCTACGGGTATTTACCCCGACTAGCGATCTCGATCGGAAAACACCGGATTCTCCACCGGATCGGTCGAGTCGGTATTCGTCACGACGTGCTCGGCCTCGACGGGGTGGGAGAACAGGTTGTTGTCACTCATATGGTTTCTTTCATCATGCCCGACCGTCGGAATGCGGTCAGGGCGGGAAAGAGCGTTCCGCGGGTGGATGTGAATACCCCCCTCAGGGCGAAACCGCTCTGGTGCCAAGCCTACACCTCGGCGCCTACACCTCGGCTCTCGGATGGCCCCCGCGGTCAGCTGACCAGCGGATGCGCGTGTTCGGTGTGACCCCGCACCACCCGCCGTACGATGCCGAAAGCCGGATGACGCACGCCGGCGATGACGAACCGGGGGAGCCGCATCCATGCCCATCGCCGTGCCCGACAGTCCGCGCCTGGCCACCGCCACCGAGCGGCAGGTGTTCAAGGCCCTGATGGAGCAACTCGGCGAGCATGACGTGATCATCGCCGGCCAGCGGGTCACCGACCATCAGAAGGACCACGAGATCGACTTCGTCGTCGCGCTCGAAGGCGCCGGAATCGTCTGCATCGAGGTCAAGGGCGGCGAGGTGTGGCACAACGGCGCCGACTGGCTGCAGAGCCAGTACGACGGCAGGGTCAAGACCATCGAGCCGGTTCGCCAGGTTCGCCAGGCCCGCTATGCGCTGCGCGCGTTCATCGAGAGGGACCCCCGCTGGACCCAGGGCCGGGTGCGCTGGAACCACGTCGTCGTGGTGGCGAAAAGCTCTATGCCACAGGACTTCGCGCTTCCGGAATGCCCGCGCTGGATGGTGATCGACCGCGACGAGATCGGCTGTATCGGATCGCTGCTCCGCGATGTCGCGCTCAACCAGAAGACCCACCTGCCACTGCTCACCGACACCGGCGTCGAGCAACTGCGCGTCGCGCTGGACGGGCGCGGCCTGCCGCAGCGCGATGTCGTCGCCCGGGCCGAGGGCAACGAGGACGTCGCCGACATCCTCACCGAGCAGCAGGCCGTCGTCCTCTCCGCGGCCCAGTTGCTCAACCGGGTGGAGATCCGCGGCGGCGCGGGCAGCGGCAAGACGTTCCTGGCCGTCGAGCAGGCCCGGCGGCTGGCCGACAAGGGCCAGCGGGTGGCGCTGATCTGCTATTCCCACGGCCTGGCCTCCTACCTGCAGCGCATCACTGCCGAATGGTCGCGGCGCAAACAGCCCGGCTATGTCGGGGAGTTCCACAGTCTCGGTATCCAATGGGGCGCGCCGAAGGGCCCCGACGAGAACGAGCGCAGCAGGGAGGTCTCGCAGTTCTTCGAACACGACCTGCCCGCCACCATGCTGGCGCTGGCCGGCGAGCTGTCCGACGGTAAGCGGTTCGACGCCATCGTCATCGACGAGGCGCAGGACTTCGCCGACAGCTGGTGGGAGCCGGTGCTGGCTGCGCTTCGCGACCCCGAGACCGGTGGGTTGTACGTGTTCATCGACGAGGGCCAGCGGGTGTTCGACCGCCAGGGCACCCCGCCGGTGCCGCTGGTGCCGCTGATCCTCGACCAGAACATCCGCAACACCCGTCAGATCGCGGCCGCGTTCCAGTCGCTGGTCGACCACCCGATGCGATCCATGGGCGGCGATGGTCCGGAGGTGCGATTCGTCCCGTGTGTCATCGGCGAGGCGCTCAACGTCGGCGACGATCAGATCGAGCAGCTACTCGATGAGGGATGGCGGGCGCAAGACGTCGCACTGCTGACCACCGGCAGCCGCCACCCCGAGCAGACCGAGCGTCAGAGGGCCGGCAACAAGGCCTACTGGGATTCGTTCTGGGACGCCGAGCAGGTGTTCTACGGGCATGTGCTCGGCTTCAAGGGACTTGAGCGGCGTGCGGTCGTTCTGGTGGTCAATGACAAAGCGGCGCTGGAACGTGCGCGAGAACGCTTGTACGTCGGGCTTTCCCGGGCGCGCGATCAACTGGTGGTGTGCGGGGATCCGATCTTCATCGCCGAGCACGGTGGCGCGGATCTGGCCCAGCGGCTGGGCATCTCCAGGTAACTCTGTCGGGGTGCTACCCGGCAGTCTGGTCCCGCACAGCCTTCCGAGGGCCCGCTGTAGAGTTGATTCAGTTATTACTCAGGCAGCGCCTTCATGACCGGTCCCCGGAACTCGCGACGCACGGCCAACCGTGTTCGCGTCTCGCTGTCCGGCGCGCTCGGCGGTGACATCGACGGCGCCTGGTGGCCCTACACCGCGTCAATGGGACGCGAGCTCCCCGATCTGGTCGACGCACTGATCCCGGCCATCGGTGCGGTGGTCGACATCCAGATCAACTGGCTGGCCAAATCGCGCACCCCGGTGCTGAGCACCATGGCCGCCGACGCGGCGACGAAGATGGGGTGGGACGCAAGCCAGCAGCGGTTGATGAGCCTGGCCGGTACCACGGCGTCCACCAGGATCCTGGTGATCCCGACCATGACGCCGGTGGCACTGGCACTGATGGTGCTGCGGCAGTCCGCGGGCCGGGCCATCCCCGACATCGAGTACGGCACCCCGGTGTACGAGGCCGCCGACCGGATCGTGCGCGCCGCCCAGGTGGCAAGCGGAGCCTGGAAGGTTCCGCCCGCCACCGGGACACGGTCGGGCCCCGACTAGCCCCGACTAGCGGGCCGACATGCCGGCCGGGCGTGACGCCCGCCGGCGGCCGTGCGTAGCCGGTGCGTCAGCACCGCGGCGGGACGGCTGCCCGGTGCGCTGGGCGCGGGGCGCAGCACTGCGCTGACCGCCACCGCCACCGCCATTGCCACCGCCGCGGGGACGCCGCGACTGCGCAGAGCGCGCAGGAGCCTGGGTGGAGACCTCGGTGACGGCGGGCTTCCGGTAGGCCGCCACCTCGCCGACCAGCTGACGCACGGCCTCGGAGTCCGCATCCACCTGCTGGGGGGCGACGTTGATCCCGGCCTTGCGCAACAGTGCGTTGGTGTCCCGACGCTGCTCGGGCAGCACCACGGTCACCACGTCGCCGGCGCGCCCGGCCCGCGCGGTGCGTCCGGAGCGGTGCAGGTAGGCCTTGTGCTCGGTGGGCGGGTCACAGTGCACCACGAGTTCCACGTCGTCGACGTGCACGCCGCGGGCGGCGATGTCGGTGGCCACCAGTACCCGCGCGGTGCCGGCGGTGAATGCCGCCAGGTTGCGGTCACGGGCGGGCTGCGAGAGGTTGCCGTGCAGATCCACCGACGGGATACCCGCCTCGGTGAGCTGCTTGGCAAGCTTGCGAGCCTGATGTTTGGTGCGCAGGAACAGGATTCGCCGTCCGGTCCCGGAGGCGAGCATCTGTACCAGGTGCTTCTTGGCATCCACGCTCGAGACGTGGAACACGTGATGTGTCATCGCCGCGACGGGGGAGTTCTCGCTGTCCACCGAATGCGACAGCTCGTTGCGCAGGAAGCGCTTGACCAGCTTGTCGACACCGTTGTCCAGCGTCGCGGAGAACAGCATCCGCTGCCCGCCGGCCGGGGTGGCCGCCAGGATGCGGGTGACTCCGGGCAGGAAGCCGAGGTCGGCCATGTGGTCGGCCTCGTCGATCACGGTGATCTGCACCGCATCGAGACTGATGTGCTTCTGGCGCATCAGGTCCTCGAGGCGTCCGGGGCAGGCGACGACGATGTCGACCCCGGCCCGCAACGCGGTGACCTGACGGCCCTGCGGCACGCCGCCGAAGATCGTGCTGACCTTGAGCCCGTAGGCCGCGGCCAGTGGGGTGAGCGTCGCAGTGATCTGGGTCGCCAGCTCACGGGTGGGTGCCAGCACCAACCCGGCGGGCCGGCTGGGCTGGCGCTTGCTGCCGGCCAGTCGGCTGACCAGCGGGATGGAGAAGGCCAGCGTCTTACCGCTGCCGGTCTTCCCGCGGCCCAGCACATCGCGCCCGGCGAGGGTGTCGGGCAGCGTCTGCACCTGAATGGGGAAAGCGTCGGTGAGACCGTCGGCGGCCAGTGCGGCCACCAGTGCTTCGGGCACGCCGAGGTCGGCGAAGGTCGCCGTTGTAGGGGTCCCGGTAATGGGGGTAGTCATGAGAAAAGGTGCCTTTCACAGCATGTGTAGCGAGACTGCCGGTCGGCAGTATCGGATCGCCGCGAGACATGGAGTGCCCGGCACTGAATAGCCAGACACTTGAATCAATCGAATCGGCGTTCCGGGCCCTCGGAAGCTACAAAGTGAGGACGGTGCCGGGTGGAGTGAATGTGTTCCACGACGTGCTGTCGCCCCTGCGGGCGTCAGCGTTGTCCCAAGTGTAACAGCTGCGGTGGTCGCAGCCGCCCGCCGCCGGTCGGAAAAGTTGCCAGCACTGTTAGCAAACCGCGGCCGGTCCTCAGGTTCCCGCGCAGCTGTCGCTATGTTTATGATGTCGGCTGTCAGCGTCTGATACCTGGAATATTCGATATATCTGTCCTGGAGTGACCCGGTGAGCTTTCCCCGTCGCGCCCGCACCGCGTGCGTCGTCGTCGTCGTGTTGCTGCTGGGTGTGCTGGCCAGCGATGTTGCCGGTATTCCGGGCTGCCGCGGGGCCTGCTCGATGCCGGTGGCCACTGCGGCCCTGGCGGTACAGCAACCCGGCCCGCCCGCGCCCCCGATCGTCGGCATCTCGCCGTTCAACGATGCCGAGGATCTCAACCCGCTCACGCCTGTCAGTGCCGAGGTCCTCGACGGCAGGATCACCGCGGTCAGCCTGGTCGACGACTGGGGCAACGCCGTCAACGGCCGGATCTCCCCGGACGGCAAGGCCTGGGCCCCCACCGAGCGGCTGAACTTCGCGCGCAGCTACTCCATGGCGGTGACGGCCAAGAGCCCCAGCGGGGTCCTGCTGACCCGCAGCAGCAACTTTTCGACGGCCTACCCGAACAACTTCGTCCGCCCCTACATCGAGGTGCAGGGCGGGTTCGCCGTCCAGGAGAGTCAGAAGTACGGCGTCGGCACCATCGTCGTCGCGCACTTCGACGAGCCGATCGCCGACAAGGCTCTGGCGGAGCAGAACATGATCGTGCGGACCGAGCCGGCCGTGGCGGGCAACTGGTACTGGATCGGCGACACCAAAGCGCACTGGCGACCCCGGTACTTCTACACCCCCGGCACCAGGATCAGCGTCGAGCTCAACACGTTCGGCATCAAGCTCGGTGAGGGGCTCTACGGCCAGGCCGACGCCAAGGCCAACCTGACCATCGGCGACGCGCACATCGCGATCGCCAATGACATCACCAAGCAGATCAGCGTCTTCGACAACGGGGCACTGGTGCGCACCATGCCCACCTCGATGGGCCGCGGTGGCACCTCGCTGCTCGGCGGCAAGACCTTCCACTGGTGGACGCCGGCCGGGGTGTACACCGTGCTGGACAAGGACGAGGTCGTCATCATGGACTCGGCCACCTACGGGGTGCCGGCCGGTTCGGCCGAAAGCTACAAGCGCGAGATCGGCTTCGGCACCCGCATCAGCACCGACGGCATCTACCTCCACCAACTCGACGACACCGTCTGGGCGCAGGGCAATACCAATGTCTCCAGCGGCTGCCTGAACCTCAGCCGCGACAATGCCCAGTGGTTCTTCAACTTCGTCCAACCCGGCGACGTGGTCGAGGTGCGCCACACCGGCGGCCCGCCGCTTGATCATGTCCACAACGGCGACTGGTCCGTGCCGTGGGACCAGTGGGTCAGGGGCAGCGCCCTAGCTCCCGGAACGCCGCCACCGCCGTCGCCGCTGTCGGTGACGTCCGCACCCGGCCCTTAACGAATCAACCCCAGCGAATCAACCCCCCCGCGCGAACGGTTGCGCCAGGTGGCAGAGTCCACTGGTGAGGCCCGGGGTCGGGAGAGCGGGGGAGTCCGTGCAGGGCTACGACATCATCGGTGACATCCACGGCTGCGCGACGTTACTGAAGAAGCTTCTCGACAGCCTCGGCTACCGCAGCGGCTCCGGGTCCTATCGCCATCTGGAGCGCACCGCGGTGTTCGTCGGCGATCTCGTCGATCGCGGATCCGAGCAACGTGAGGTGCTCGAGATCGTCAAGGCGATGGTCGATTCCGGTGCCGCGCACATCGCGATGGGCAACCACGAGTTCAACGCGGTGGCCTTCGCGACCGAAGACCCGCGCAAGGCCGGCGAGTTCATGCGCCGGCACGAGGAGAAGAACGTCCGGCAGCACCGGGCCTTCCTCGACCAGTTGACCCCCGACCAACGCATCTTCTACCTGGACTGGTTCAAGACACTGCCGCTGTGGGTGGATCTCGGCGGGGTGCGGGTGGTGCACGCCTGCTGGCATCCGGACTCGATGCGCGTGGTCGAAAAGATCTGCGGCTCGAACCGGCTCAGCACCACCGCGAACTTCATCGAGGCCGCCACCAAGGGCACCGAACTGTACGAGGCGGTCGAGATCCTGCTCAAGGGGCCTGAGATCTGCCTCACCGACCTCGGCCACCCGCCGTACCGCGACTTCGGCGGCGCACCCAGGACCAAGGCGCGGGTGCGGTGGTGGGATCAGGACGCGTGCACTCTGCGTGAGGTCGCTGATGTCCGCGGGGTGACACTGCTCGACGGCTCGCCCTATCCGCCGCTGCCGGCAGATCCGGTCGACGAGTTCTACCGGTCGGTGATTTACACCGAGTCGGTGCCGGTGATCTACGGCCACTACTGGTTCCAGTGGGAACGCCATCGCGAGGACTGGACCACCCACACCGCGTGTGTGGACTTCAGCGCCGTGGCGGGCGGCAAGCTGGTGGCCTACCGGTGGAGCGGGGAGCCGACGATCTCCTGGGAGAACTACCTGCCGCACACGGTCGATGTGGTGGCCAGGGAGCCGTCGGCCTAGTCGTCGGCTCACGCTAAGTCGGCGGTCCGACCGGCGGGATGCTTAGATGAGCTATGGACTTTCTGCGCACGCCGGACTCCCGCTTCGCCGGCCTCGACGGCTATCCGTTCGCACCGCATTATCTCGACGTCACCGCCGACGGCACCCGGGCGCTGCGGATGCACTACATCGACGAGGGCCCGCGTGACGGCGCCCCGGTGGTGTTGCTGCACGGTGAGCCGACCTGGAGCTACCTCTACCGCACCATGATCGATCCGCTGGCCGCGGCCGGACACCGGGTGCTCGCCCCGGACCTGATCGGGTTCGGCCGCTCCGACAAGCCCACCCGCCGCACCGACTACACCTACGCGCGCCACGTCGAGTGGGTGACGTCCTGGCTCACCCAGCTCGACCTCACCGACGTCACCGTCGTCGTCCAGGACTGGGGCTCGCTGATCGGCCTGCGGATGG
Source organism: Mycobacterium sp. (assembly GCA_041303735.1). Classification (GTDB taxonomy): domain Bacteria; phylum Actinomycetota; class Actinomycetes; order Mycobacteriales; family Mycobacteriaceae; genus Mycobacterium. The sequence goes on along the minus strand of JBFYOQ010000071.1, from coordinate 2,591 downwards.
CCGCGGAGAACCCCGACCGGTTCGCAAAGCTGTTCATCGCCAACGGTTTTCTCCCCATCGCCGACCGTCCCACCCCGCCGGCCTTCCGGATCTGGCGTGCGTTCGCCAAGTACTCCCCGGCGTTGCCGTCCGGCTGGCTAGTGGACCGCGGCACCGTCCACCCGGTGCCCAAGAAGATCCGCGACGGCTACGACGCACCGTTCCCCGACAAGAGCTATAAGGAGGGTTCACGCGCCTTCCCGCAACTGGTGCCCACCTCACCCGATGATCCCGCCATCGGAGCCAACCGGGCGGCGTGGGAGGTGCTGGGCCGCTGGACCAAACCGGTTCTGTGCGTATTCGGCGCCCGCGACCCGATCCTCGGCAAGGCCGATGCTCCGTTGATCCGCCACATCCCCGGCGCGGCCGGCCAGCCGCATGCCCGGATCAACGCCGGCCACTTCATCCAGGAGGACGCCGGAGCAGAACTCGTCGGCCGCCTGCTGGACTGGGAAGCCGGGTTGCCGCAGCAGGGGACGGCGCCGTGATCGACGCCCACCTCGACCCGGCGACCTCGGTGCTGACCCTGCGGCCGCAGTCCGCGCTGGAGATCCGCGACTTCGTCGATCTCGCCAGGACCGTCGACCCGCAGATCGAGCAGCACGGCGACCTGGCCGGCCTGATCATCGAGGCGCCGCACTTCCCGGGCTGGGACAGCTTCGGTGCGCTGGTGACCCATATCCGCTTCGTCCGCAACCATCATCGGCACGTCACGAAGATCGCGGTGGTCACCGACTCCCATCTCGGCGACGCCGCCGAACACATCGCCTCCCACTTCGTCGCTGCCCAGATCCGGCACTTCCCGGCCGATGCGATCGACGAGGCGAGGGAATGGATTTCTCCGAGCTAGCGCGGCCACGCCTCCGGCAGGCCGTGCCCGCCGTCGGCCACCAGCACCGCGCCGGTGACGAACGACGCCGACTCGTGGGCGAGAAACCCCACGCACGAGGCGATCTCGGCCGGGCTGCCGCTGCGGCCGATCGGACCCGCGGCCGCCGCAGCCGCCTCGAAATCCAGTTGTGAACCGGTCGCTACATAGCCGGGTGCGACGACGTTGACCGTCACGCCACAGCCGATGACCTCCAACGCCAGCGCACGGGACAGCCCGACCAGCCCGGCTTTGGCGGCGCCGTAGGTGGCCTGCCCGGGCATCGCGTTCACCGTGCCCGTCGTCGAACCCACCGACACGATCCGGCCGTACCCGGCGGCGCACATCACCGGCACCGCCGCCCGGCACATCAGGAACGCGGTCGTCAGGTTGCGGGCCAGCGCGGCGTCCCAGTCCGCCAGGCTCAGCGCGGCCACCTCGGCGTCGGCATCCCACCCCGACGCCACCGACGTCATGCCTGCGTTGTTGACCAGGATGTCCAGCCGGTCCCACCGGGAGAGCGCGGCGTCCACCACTGCGGCGGCTGAGCCGTCGACGGTCAGGTCGGCCACCACCCCGACGGCCGCCGCACCCAACTCGGCGGCGCGCTCGTGCACCCGGTCGGTGGTGGCGCCCAGCACCACCCGTGCGCCCTCGTCGACGAGGTGGCGGGCCACCGCATAGCCGATACCGTCGGGTGCTCCGGCGCCGGTGACGACGGCCACCCGATCGCCGAAGCGGGCCGAGGGGTTTCCCGAGGGCTCCTGCGCCAAAGGGGTTACAGCCCGAACTCGGTGTGGATGTTGTCGATCCCGGCCCGCATGGCATCGAGGGTCTCCTGGCGGGCCCGCATCTTGCAGGCGTAGTGCGCCTTGGCGTGCAGGGTGGTGGCGAACCCGTGGGCGGCCTCGCGGGCGCGATCGAGCACCATGTCGCCCATCACCAGTTCGTCCACCCAGCCGCCGGCCAGCGCGGTGTCGGACAGGAAGATCTTGGCCAGCCCGACGGCCTGCTGATAGGCCGAGCGGGTCAGGCGCAGCTTCATCACCTCCAGCGCCGGGTAGGGCAGCACCATCCCGATCGCCACCTCGTTGGCCACAAAGGTGTAGCCCGGCGCGGCGATTCGGTGATCGGTGCTACACGCCAGGAACGACCCCATCGCGATGGCGTGCCCGGTGCAGGCGGCCACCACCGGCTTGGGGAACGACAGCAGCCGGTGCGAGAGTTCGAAGCCGGCCTTGAGCATGCCGATTGACGCCTGCACATCTCCGGACTTGAAGACCTTCAGGTCGAACCCGCCGCTGAACACCCGGTCGTTGCCCGCGATCACCACCGCGCCGGCGTCCTCGCCCTCGGCCCGGTCCAGTGCGGTGTTGATCGCGGCGAGCATGTCCGGCCCCAGGGCGTTGACCTTGCCGTCGTCCATGGTGATCATCGCGATCGACTCTTCGCGCTGGTAGCTGACGCTCATCGCTCTCCTGTCGTGGGTGTGAGGCTATGACGCTACCGACGCTGGAGATACGGTGTGCCAGTGCACCTGCCCGTACGCCTCGCCGTGTTCGCGGCCGCCGTCGCGGTGGGTATCGCGACCGCCGGGCCGGTGTGGGCGTCGGCCCCGCCGACGGACGGCACCGCAGTCCTCGACCCGCCCCAGCCGGGCACCGGGGTCGTCACCGGCCGGGTG
>JBFYOQ010000070.1:0-10159 GCA_041303735.1 Mycobacterium sp. | reverse complement strand
CGTCCGTCGATGGCCCAGCGCAGATCCTTGATCGTGGAGGCGTGGATCCACCAGGCGCCGAGCGCCAGCGCGCCCACGATGTAGGCCGGCACCACGACGGTTGGCAGCCACATCGGCACGTCGCTGATCGCGCTCGGTTCGGGGAAGGCCACCAGTATCAGCAGCATCGCCAGGCCGATGCCGATCGTGTTGATCATCAACATGAAGGCGGTGAGGATGGTCTGGATCCGGATCCGCCGCCGCCGCGGACTCTCGTTCGCCGGACCGAGCAGCAACGAGCCGAAGTCCGACGACCGGGACAGCCGGCCGCTCTGCCGGGTGAGTCTTTCCAGAACGCGGCCCAGCCGCTGCGCCACACTCGGGTCAGAACTCATCGTGGCGTCAGACTAGTGCGCGCGCGGCGGCACCCTAAGCTGATCCGGTGCGACTCGTGATCGCCCAGTGCACCGTGGACTACCTGGGCCGGCTGACCGCCCACCTGCCATCGGCCCGGCGGCTGTTGCTGATCAAAGCCGACGGGTCGGTCAGCGTGCACGCCGATGACCGCGCCTATAAGCCGCTCAACTGGATGAGTCCACCGTGCTGGCTCACCGACGACGACAGCGGCGTCTGGGTGGTGGAGAACAAAGCCGGGGAGAAACTGCGTATCACCATCGAGGAGATCGAACACGACTCCAGCCATGAACTGGGCATCGACCCAGGTCTGGTCAAGGACGGTGTCGAGGCGCACCTGCAGGAACTGCTCGCCGAGCACATCGAAACCCTCGGTGCGGGTTACACGCTGGTGCGCCGGGAGTTCATGACCGCCATCGGCCCGGTGGACATCCTGTGCCGCGACGCCGCGGGCCGCTCGGTGGCTGTGGAGATCAAACGCCGCGGCGACATCGACGGCGTGGAGCAGTTGACCCGCTATCTGGAATTGCTCAATCGGGACCCCCTGCTGGCACCCGTCGCCGGCGTATTCGCCGCTCAGCAGATCAAGCCACAGGCTCGCACGCTCGCCGAGGATCGTGGGATTCGTTGCCTCACATTGGATTATGACGTGATGCGGGGGATCGACAGCGATGAGTTCCGGCTGTTCTGATGCTGCGCCGCCGCGAGACCGGCCCCGACGGCCACGAGTACGAGGTGCTGCCGGTCGCCGGAGCCCAGGCGGTCAAGACCTACCGCTGTCCCGGGTGTGACCACGAGATCCGCCCCCGGACTCCGCACAGGGTGGTCTGGCTCGCCGACGACGACGGCTCGGACAGGCGGCACTGGCACACGCAGTGCTGGGCCAACCGGCATACCCGCCGCCCCACCCGGAGACGGCCCTGACGCTAGTGCTCGCGCGCGGGCTCGACGAGTTCCACCAGGACGCCGCCGGCGTCCTTGGGGTGGATGAAGTTGATCCGGGAGTTCGACGTGCCGCGCCGCGGGGCGTCGTAAAGCAGTCGCACACCCTGGGCCCGCAGCCGCTCCGAGAGCGTGTCGAGATCGCTGACCCGCGCCGCGAGCTGCTGGATGCCCGGGCCGCGCTTGTCGAGGAATTTGGCGATGGTGCAGGTGTCGTCCAGCGGGGCCATCAGCTGGATCTGGGCGCTGCCGGCCGGAGCTCCACGGACCGCCAGCATCGCTTCGCGCACACCCTGCTCGGTATTGATCTCCTCGTGCACCACGATCATGCCGAGGTGGTCGTGGTACCACGTGATGGCCGCGTCGAGGTCGGGCACCGCGATGCCGACGTGATCGATGGCCGTCACCAGCGCGCTCGCCAGAACGGGGCGGGCATCGACATGCTCGGTCGTCATAACAACACGGTAACCTCTCAACCGGCTGGTTGGTCAGCACAGCCAAGAGGTAGTGGTCTGGATCACACCCGCTTGCCACCGCAGGTGGAGGCCTGAGGAGGCAGAAATGACGACATCGGTAATCGTTGCCGGAGCACGCACGCCGATCGGGCGCCTGATGGGCTCGCTGAAGGACTTCTCCGGCTCTGACCTTGGCGGCATCGCGATCAAGGCCGCACTGCAGAAGTCTGGTGTTGCGGCGTCACTGGTGGACTACGTGATCATGGGCCAGGTGCTGACCGCCGGCGCCGGGCAGATGCCGGCCCGCCAGGCGGCGGTCTCCGGGGGAATCGGCTGGGATGTACCGGCGCTGACCATCAACAAGATGTGTCTGTCCGGGATCGACTCCATCGCGCTGGCCGATCAGCTGATCCGGGCCGGTGAGTTCGACGTCGTGGTGGCCGGGGGCCAGGAGTCGATGACCAGGGCCCCGCACCTGCTGATGGACAGCCGGTCCGGGTACAGGTACGGCGACGTGACCGTGCTCGACCACATGGCCTACGACGGCCTGCACGACGTGTTCACCGACCAACCGATGGGGGCGCTGACCGAGCAGCGCAACGACGCCGATAAGTTCACCCGCCTGGAGCAGGACGAGTTCGCCGCCGGGTCACACCAGAAGGCCGCCGCCGCATGGAAGGACGGCGTCTTCGCCGATGAGGTTGCGCCCGTGTCGATTCCGCAGCGCAAGGGTGACGCGATCGAGTTCAGCGAAGATGAGGGGATCCGCGCCAACACCACCGCCGACTCGCTGGCCGGTCTGCGGCCGGCGTTCCGCACAGACGGCACCATCACCGCCGGTTCGGCATCCCAGATCTCCGACGGCGGGTGTGCGGTGGTGGTGATGAACAAGGCCAAGGCACAGCAGTTGGGTCTGAGCTGGCTGTGTGAGATCGGCGCACACGGCGTGGTCGCCGGTCCCGATTCGACCCTGCAGTCCCAACCGGCCAACGCCATCCGCAAGGCGGCCGAGCGTGAGGGCATCACCGTTGACCAACTCGACGTCATCGAGATCAACGAGGCGTTCGCCGCGGTCGCACTGGCCTCGACCCGTGAACTCGGTGTCGACCCGGAGAAGGTCAACCGCAGCGGAGGGGCCATCGCGATGGGCCACCCGATCGGGATGTCCGGGGCGCGCATCACGCTGCACGCCGCCCTCGAACTCGCCCGGCGGGGCGGCGGCTACGCCGTGGCCGGTCTGTGCGGGGCCGGCGGCCAGGGTGACGCGCTCATCCTGCGCGCCGGCTGATCAACGACACGGCTGATCAACGACACAGCGTCGTAGCTCGCCGCCGGAGTCGGCACAATGGCTCCATGAGATATGAATTGGACCTGACGACGACGGCGGGGCGGTTTCGGATCGTCGCTCTGGCCGAGGCGTTCAGCTGGGTGGGACTGCTGGTCGGGATGTACTTCAAGTACCTCGGCAGCCCCCGCACCGAGATCGGGGTGAAGATCTTCGGCCCGGTGCACGGCGCGCTCTTCGTGGGCTTTCTGGCCGTGATGGTGCTGGCCGGCATCGCCTTCCGGTGGAACCCCCTCACCTGGTTGCTGGCTTTGCTGGGGTCCTTCGTTCCGCTCGGCACTGTGATGTTCGTCATGTGGGCTGATCGACGCGGAAAACTGGGTCAGTCGGCTACCGGAAACTCCTCCGGCCGGGCGGCCGTGCCAAACTTGAGTCCGTGACTCGTCCCCGCCCAAAGATCGCGCCGGTGATGACCGGCGCGGTGGATCTCTCTGGTCTCGCCCAGCGCGCCCAGCAGGGTGCGAAGGCCGGCGGCCCGCAGGCCGGGGGTTCGTCAGCCGCAGTGGAGATCACCGAGGCCAACTTCGAGGCCGAGGTCCTGGTGCGGTCCAGCCAGGTTCCGGTGGTGGTGCTGCTGTGGTCGCCGCGCAGCGATGCCTGTGTCCAGCTTGCCGACCTGCTGTCCGGACTGGCAGCCGCCGATGCCGGAAAGTGGTCGCTGGCGTCGGTCAACGTCGATGCGGCACCGCGGGTGGCGGCCATGTTCGGGGTGGAGGCGGTGCCCACCGTGGTGGCCCTGGCGGGCGGGCAGCCGCTGGCCAGCTTCGAGGGCCCGCAGCCGCCCGAGCACCTGCGGCGCTGGGTGGACTCACTGCTGGCGGCTACCGCCGGCAAGCTCGCGGGCGGTCCGGATACCGAGGGCGAGGCCGAGGCCGCAGAAGAAGAAGCCGTCGATCCTGTTCTGGAGGATGCCCGGGAGAAGCTTGACGCCGGCGATTTCATCGCCGCCGCCGCCGCCTATCAGGCGATCCTCGACGCCGACCCCAACCCCACCAATCCGCATCACGCCGAAGCCACCGGGGCGCTGCGCCAGATCACCTTCCTGGCGCGAGCCACCGCGCACCCGCCGACTGCCGTCGCCGACGCCGACGCCGCATCGCAGGACATCGACGCCGCATTCGCCGCCGCCGACGTTCAGATCCTCAACCAGGACGTCGCCGCGGCATTTCAGCGGCTGACCGCCCTGGTGCGCGCCACCGCCGGTGACGATCGCACCCGGGTGCGCACCCGGCTGATCGACCTGTTCGACCTGTTCGATCCGGCCGACCCGGAGGTCATCGCCGGCCGGCGCAACCTGGCTAACGCGCTCTACTAGAGGCGATGCTCTAGGCGGGCTCCAGCCAGATCGCCGACGTCGGCGGAAGCACGAGTTGGGCTGAGGCACCCCGGCCGTGCCACGGCTGGTCGGTGGCCGTCACCGCGCCCATGTTGCCGATGCCGGATCCGTTGTAGATCGCCGCATCGCTGTTGAGCACTTCCCGCCAGGTGCCTGCCTGCGGCAGGCCGAGACGGTAGCGGCTGTGCTCGGCACCGGCGAAGTTGAACACGCACGCCAGCACCGATCCGTCGGCGCCGTAACGCAGGAAACTCAACACGTTGCTGGCCGAGTCGTTCGCGTCGATCCAGGAGTACCCGTCGGGGGTGTTGTCCTGGCTCCACAGCGCGGGACGGCTGCGGTAGACGGCGTTGACATCGGTGAGGAATCGCAGGATCCCACCCGAGAAGCCGTTCTCGTCGAGTTGGAACCAGTCCACCCCGCGCTCCTCGGACCACTCGGCGCGTTGGCCGAACTCCTGGCCCATGAACAGCAGCTTCTTACCCGGATGCGCCCACTGGTAGGCCAGGAAGCTGCGCAGGCCGGCGGCTTTGCAGTGGTCATTGCCGGGCATACGGCCCCACAGCGTGCCCTTGCCGTGCACCACCTCGTCGTGGGAGATCGGCAGCACGAAGTTCTCGCTGTAGGCGTAGAGCATGGAGAACGTCATCTCGTGGTGGTGATAGCTGCGGTGGATCGGATCGCGGCTGATGAAGTCCAGGGTGTCGTGCATCCAGCCCATGTTCCACTTCATCGAGAAGCCAAGGCCGCCAAGGTTGGTCGCGCGGGTGACGCCCGGCCACGAGGTGGACTCCTCGGCGATGGTGACGATGCCCGGCGTGGTCTTGTGGACCGTGGCGTTCATCTCCTGCAGGAACTGCACCGCCTCCAGGTTCTCCCGGCCGCCGTAGGCATTGGGGGTCCAGCCGCCCGCCGGCCGCGAGTAGTCGAGGTACAGCATCGAGGCCACCGCATCGACGCGCAGCCCGTCGATGTGGAACTCCTGGCACCAGTACAGCGCGTTGGCGACCAGGAAATTGCGCACCTCGGGACGGCCGAAGTCGAAAACGTAGGTGCCCCAGTCCAGTTGCTCGCCGCGGCGAGGGTCGGAGTGCTCGTAGAGCGCGGTGCCGTCGAAGCGCCCCAGCGCCCAGGCATCCTTGGGGAAGTGCGCCGGAACCCAGTCCATGATCACCCCGATGCCGGCGCGGTGCAGGTGGTCGACGAGGAGACGGAACTCGTCGGGTGTGCCGAACCGGGAGGTGGGCGCGTAGTAGGACGTGACCTGGTATCCCCATGACCCACCGAATGGGTGCTCGGCCACGGGCAGCAGCTCGACATGGGTGAAGCCGTGCGCGACAACGTAATCGGTGAGCTGCTCGGCCAGTTCGCGATAGTTCAGACCCGGACGCCAGGAGCCCAGGTGCACCTCGTAGGTGGACATCGGCTCGAATACGGCATTGGCCGCGCTGCGCCGCGTCATCCAGGCGTCGTCGTCCCAGTCGTAGCGCGAGGCGAACACCCGGGAGGCGGTGTGCGGGGGGATCTCGGTGGCGAACGCCATCGGGTCGGCCCGGTCGGTGACCGCGCCGTCGGCGCCGTGGATCCGGAACTTGTACATACCGTCGACCGGGAAATCGGGCCAGAACAGTTCCCACACGCCGGAGGACCCGAGCGCCCGCATCGGGGCGTCGTGGCCGTCCCAGCCGTTGAAATCACCGACCAGGTTGACGCCCTTCGCATTCGGCGCCCAGACCGCGAACGACACCCCGGCCACCACGCCGTCGGCGGTGGTGAAGGACCGGGGGTGCGCGCCGAGGATGTCCCAGAGCCGTTCGTGACGGCCCTCGGCGAACAGGTGCAGGTCCACCTCGCCGAGGGTGGGCAGGAACCGGTAGGCGTCGGCGACGGTGTGGGTGACTTGAGCGCCGTCCGATCCGGGATAGCTGACTTCTAGGCGGTAGTCGACGAGGTTGGTGAAATCGAGGGCGACGGCGAAGAGGCCCTCGGACAGATGCGTCATCGGATAGCGGCGCCCGCCGATGAGGGCCACCACCTCACACGCATGCGGCCGCAGTGTCCGGATCACGGTGTGGTCGGCGTACTCGTGCGCGCCGAGGATCGAGTGCGGGTCGAAGTGCACCCCGCTGATCAGCCGGCCGAGGTCGTCGGCGTTCGGGGCGAGGTGGCGTCTGCCGAGTTCACGGGTCACGGTCGGCTCACTCCCGGCGCAGTAGCGGGCCGCGCTGATCGGGTGGGATCAGCGGCATGTTGAGGATGTGCGCCACCGCCCTGGCCGGCTCGAGGCGCACGTAGTTGGACTGCCCCCACTGGTATTCCTCTCCGGTGATCTCGTCGCGCACCCAGAAACGGTCGTAGTGCGCCATGCCCAGCGCACCCATGTCCAGCCACACCGTGCCCTGCTCGGCGCCGAACGGGTTGAGCGTCACGACCACCAGCACGGTGTCGCCGGTCACGGGGTCGAACTTGCTCATAGCCAGGAGCGCCTCGTTGTCGACCGAGTGGAACCGGATGGTGCGCAGCTGACACAGCGCGGGGTGGTTGTGCCGGATCTCGTTGAGACGGGTCAGGAACGGCTCCAGGGAGTGCGCCCGGTTCAGCGCGCCGGCGAAGTCACGCGGGCGCAGTTCGTATTTCTCGGAGTCCAGATACTCCTCGCTGCCCGGCCGCACCGCGGCGCTCTCGAACAGCTCATAGCCGGAGTACACACCCCACGACGTACCCATCGTCGCGGCGAGCACCGCGCGGATGGCGAACATGCCGGGTCCGCCGTGTTGCAGGCTCTCGTGCAGGATGTCGGGGGTGTTGACGAACAGGTTGGGCCGGCTGTAGTCGGCATGCTCGGCGATGTCGCGACCGAACTGTTCGAGCTCCCACTTGGCGGTGCGCCAGGTGAAGTACGAATAGGACTGGGTGAAGCCGATTTTGGCCAACCCGTGGAGCCGGGCGGGTCGGGTGAACGCCTCGGCGAGAAACAGCACATCGGGGTCGGAGGCCTTGACCTCCCCGATCAGCCAGGCCCAGAAGTCCGGCGGCTTGGTGTGCGGGTTGTCGACCCGGAAGATCTTCACGCCGTGACTGATCCAGTGCCGCACCACCCGCAGCACCTCGGCGTAAAGGCCTTGCGCGTCGTTGTCGAAGTTCAGCGGGTAGATGTCCTGATACTTCTTCGGCGGGTTCTCCGCGTAGGCGATCGTTCCGTCGGGCAGTTCGGTGAACCACTGCCGGTGCTCGCGCGCCCACGGATGATCCGGCGCGCACTGCAGCGCCAGATCGAGCGCCACCTCCAGGCCGAGATCACCCGCGATGGCGACGAAGGCGTCGAAATCGGAGATGGTGCCGAGATCGGGGTGCACGGCGTCGTGGCCGCCCTCGGCGCTGCCGATCGCCCACGGTGATCCGACGTCACCGGGCTCGCAGGTGACGCTGTTGTTGCGGCCCTTGCGATGCACCCGGCCGATCGGGTGGACCGGCGGCAGGTACACGACGGTGAACCCCATCGCCGCGATACGGGGCAGCGCGGCGGCGGCGGTGGCGAAGGTGCCGTGTACCGGGTTGCCGTCGGCGTCGCGGCCGCCGGTGGATCGCGGGAACATCTCGTACCAGGCACCGCACCGGGCCGCCGGCCGATCCACCCAGACGCCATGGGTGTGGCCGCGGGTGAGTAGTTCTCGCAGCGGATACCGGCCCAGCAGGTCGGTCACCTGATGGGACAGGGCCAGCGCAGCGCGGGTCAGCGGATCGCCCGGGCGGCGTAACTCGGCGGCCGCCTCCAGTAGCGGCGCGCGGTCGGCACGCGGCACCCCCGGGGCCGCCCGCTCGAGCAGTCCGGCGCCGACGAGAAGGTCGTTGTCCAGATCCTCGGTGCCCTGCCCGGCGTCGAGTTTGGCGGTGACCCCGTGGCGCCAGGTGGTCAGCGGATCACCCCAGCCGTCGACCCGGAAGGTCCACAGGCCGACCTCATCCGGGGCGAACTCGCCGTGGAACACATCCGGGGTGCGCCCCGGCGACATCGGCGACAGCCGCGGGGTGACCCGGCCCGCCGGGGAGGGCTGCTGGCCGGTCCGGGGATAGGCCGCCCCGAGGAAGCGCACCACCAGGGTGGCCGACACCGCCTCGTGGCCTTCCCGCCACACCGTCGCGCACACCGGCACGACCTCGCCGACGACCGCGCTTGCCGGGTAGCGGCCGCAGGACACCACGGGTGCCACATCGTCGATCACGATCCGACCCGGCACCTGCCAACCTCGTTCTCATCCTGCGGATTCGCCCGGGGGATTACCGCATCACCGTCGACTCACACCGTCGACCAATACCGTCGACCACTACCGTAGTGCGTCGCGCCGGTGCCCACCCGGGTATGCGTGGTCGGCGCCAGCGCCGCAACCTCAGTAAGGTCACACCCTGTGAGGGCTCTGCGCAGATTCACCGTCCGTGTCCACCTTCCCGAGCGGCTCTCGGCGCTGCACGCACTGTCGACCAACCTGCGGTGGTCGTGGGATGTCGCCACCCAGGACCTGTTCGAGAGCATCGACCCGCAGCAGTGGGTGCAGACCGGCCGCGACCCGGGAGCCCTGCTGGGATCGGTCAGCCCGGAACGCCTCGACGCGTTGGCCCAAGACCAGGAATTCCTCGCGCGGCTGGACCATCTGGCGGCGGATCTGCACACCTATCTGACCAAGCCGCTGTGGTATCAGGAGCGCCAGGCGGACGGCGATCCGGCACCGCTGCCCGAAGGTATCGGCTATTTCTCGATGGAGTTCGGCGTCGCCGAGGTGTTGCCGATCTACTCCGGCGGCCTGGGCATCCTGGCCGGCGACCACCTCAAGGCCGCCTCGGACCTCGGCCTGCCCCTGATCGGTGTGGGGCTCAACTACCGCTCCGGCTATTTCCGGCAGTCCCTGACCGCCGACGGCTGGCAGCACGAGAACTATCCCGCACTCGATCCCCAGGGGCTGCCGCTGCGGTTGCTCAGCCACCCCGGTGGCGGACCGGTGCTCATCGAACTGGCGATGCCCGAGTCCCGGATGCTGCGCGCACGGGTGTGGATCGCCCAAGTGGGCCGAATCCCGTTGCTGCTGCTGGATTCCGACATCCCGGAGAACGATCACGATCTGCGCAACGTCACCGACCGGCTTTACGGCGGCGACCAGGAGCACCGCATCAAGCAGGAACTGCTGGCCGGAATCGGGGGCATGCGCGCGATCCGGGCCTACACCGAGATCGAGGGCCACCCCGCCCCCGACGTGTTCCACATGAACGAGGGCCATGCCGGATTCCTCGGCCTCGAGCGCATCCGGGAGTTGATGGCGTCCGGGCCGCACGGGGACGGCCTGGATTTCGACACTGCGCTGACCGTCGTGCGCTCCAGCACGGTGTTCACCACCCACACCCCGGTGCCGGCGGGCATCGACCGGTTCCCCGGCGAATTGGTGCAGCGCTATTTCAGCGACGACTCCGGCGGCGGACTGCTGCCCGGGGTGCCGCTGGAGTGCGTGCTGTCATTCGGAGCCGAGGGTGACGGCGGCGAGGGTCACGACGCCGACTCGCGCAAGTTCAACATGGCACACATGGGGTTGCGCCTGGCGCAGCGCGCCAACGGGGTGTCGCAGTTGCACGGCCATGTCAGTCGCGCCATGTTCGATGAACTGTGGCCGGGATTCGATGCCGCCGAGGTGCCGATCGGCT
>JBFYOQ010000069.1:0-3073 GCA_041303735.1 Mycobacterium sp. | reverse complement strand
GAGGCCGCGCGGGAGGGTGCGATCAGCCTCACCACCATCGACCACCGGCAAGCCGATCAGGGTGTGCAGCGCATCCTGGATGCATCCACCGGTGCCTTCCGCGACGATTTCGAGCAGCGGGCAACGGGATTCACCGACGCCGCCAAGACGGCGCAGTCCCAATCGGTGGGCACCGTCGCCGATGCCGGCCTGGAATCCGTCGACGGTGACACCGGCCGGGTCCTGGTCGCGCTGACGGTGATGACCTCCAACCGCGGCGTGCCCGAACGTGCGCCGCGGGCCTGGCGGATGCGCGTGACCGTCGTCCCCGACGACGGCACCTACAAGGTGTCGAGCGTGGAGTTCATCGCGTGATCCGGCAGCCGGTCAGAGAGCATCTGGTGGTGCTCACGGTGGTCGCGCTCGCGGTGCTGCTGATCGCCACCGGGTTGTGGCTGTACACAGACGGCTCCGCGCGCCGCGACGCCCAACGCGCCGGAACCGACGCCGTCGCGGCCGCCCGGGCCTCGATCGTCGCGATGGGCAGCTACCGGCCCGAGACAGCGGAGACGGACCTGCCCGCAGCGCGCGAGCGCCTGACCGGTGAGTTCCTCGACGACTACACCCAACTGATCCAGACCGTGGTGATCCCCAGTGCCCGGCAGAAGCGGATTGCGTCGGTGGTCACCGTGCCGGCCGCCGCGGTGGTGTCCGCCGAGTCCGACCGCGTGGTGGTGCTGGCCTTCGTCGATCAGACCCTCACCGTCGGCACGGAGCCCCCCTCGGCCAACCCGTCGCGCTACCGGGTCACCATGGAGAAGGTCGACGGCCGCTGGCTGATCGCCGGCTTCGACCAGATCTAGGAGATGACCATGACCGAGCCGGGCTGGATCGACGTCGCCGCCCCCACCGTGGCGCTCAAGGCGCTGACCTGGGGACCGGCCGACGCCCCGAGTGCAGCCCCGATAGCACTGTGTCTGCATGGTTTTCCCGACACCGCCTACGGCTTCCGCAAGCTTGCTCCGCACCTGGTGGCGGCGGGCTACCGGGTGGTCGCACCGTTCATGCGTGGCTACGTCCCCTCCTCGACATCCACCGACGCGGCGTACCACATGGGTGCGCTGATGGACGACGCGTTGCGGGTGCACGCGGCGAGCAATCCGACCGATGCCGACGTGGTGATCGGCCACGACTGGGGTGCTATCGCCGCGACCGGACTCGCCGCGATGCCCGACAGCCCGTTTCGCAAGGCGGTGGTGATGTCGGTGCCGCCGTCGGCGACACTGCGCGCGGCCCGGCGGCCCGGACTGCTCAAACTGCTTCCGGGACAGCTGGTGCGCAGTTGGTACATCAGCTACTTCCAGTTACCGTTCGCCCCCGAACGGTCTGGATCGTGGATCGTGCCGCTGCTGTGGCGGCGGTGGTCACCGGGTTATCCCGCCCAGGAGGATCTGCGGCACGTCGACGCCGCGATCGGCGCACCGCAGCGCTGGCGTGCCGCGCTGGGCCCCTACCGTGCCACGATCCGCAACTCCACCCCACCCGCCCAGTACGCCGAACTGCACCGCTGGTGGACCGAGCCGCCGAGGCTGCCGACGCTGTATCTGCACGGCGCCCAAGACGGTTGTATGACAGCGAAATTCGCGCCGTTCGTGCGCGAGACGCTGCCGGCCGGAAGCGATGTGGCGGTGATCGACCGGGCCGGGCACTTCCTGCAACTCGAGCAGCCCGCTGAGGTGGGCGCCCGGATCGCTGCCTTCCTGAGGGAGTGAGAGCTCAGGTCTTGAGGCCGGGATGGGCACGCGCCAGCAGCGGGCCGAGAATCCGTCGGGGCGCCAGGTGATACAGCGCCGCCGCGGCGCGGTTGGCGCGGCCGGGCACGATCACCGCTTTGCCGGCGGCCAGGCCGTCCAGACCCGCCAGCGCGACGTCACGCGCACTGACCCACAGCGGTTTGGGCAGTAGCTTCTCGGCGTCGGCATCGGAGAACCCGGCCCGCTCACCGAACCCGGTGTGCACCGGGCCTGGGCACAGGGTCGCGGCGCTCACACCCGTTGCGGCCAACTCCGCGCGCAGCGCGTGGGTGTAGGACAGCACGAACGCCTTCGACGCGCCGTACACCGCCTGCCCGGGCACCGGGCCGAACGCGCCGACCGAGGCCACGTTGAGCACCGCCCCGCGACCGCGCTGCACCATGGCGGGCACGAAGCGGGTGCACAGATCCACCACCGCGCTGATGTTGACCTCGATCATGTTCAGTTCGGCGTCGGGGTCGGCGCGGTGTTGCGGGCCCATCGTGGAGAACCCGGCGTTGTTCACCAGGGTGTCGACCGTGAGGCCCAGAGCGGCGATCCGCTCGGGCAGCGCGGCGCGATCCTCCCGGTCGGACAGATCGGCCGGCACGACGGCGGTGCGCTCGCCGAGTTCGGCGGCGAGGCCGGCCAGCAGGTCGGCCCGCCGGGCCACCAGCACCACGTGATGGCCGCGGTGATGCAGCTCGCGGGCGATTTCGGCGCCGATCCCGGAGGATGCGCCGGTGACCAGTGCGCCTCGTTGCATCGACGGATCGTAACGTGGCGCCTATGCGCGCCATGGCTGCCGTCGACGCGCAGCAGTTCTGGCTCTCGGCCAAGGTGGCCAACGATCAGTTCCTGCTCTACGCCTTCGAGGGTGAGCCGGACATCCCGGCCGCTGCCGAGGAGATCCTGCGGCGTGCCGCGCGGTGTGAATCGTTGCGGCTGCGGATCGTCGACGACACCCCGTGGCGATACCCGAGCTGGGTTCCCGCCACGATCGGCTCGAAAGACATCGTGGTCCACGCCGGAGGCGACCTGCAGCAGTGTCTGGACGCGGTCGTGGGCCTCGATCAGCTCGACGCGACCCGGCTGCCGTGGCGGGTGCACATCTTCGCGCCGAACGTCGTGGTGGTGCAGATGTCGCACGCTTTGGGCGACGGTAGTCGCAGCGCCGCGCTCGCGGCCGCCCTGCTGGGCCGGCGCGCACCGATACCGCCGGTGGCGACTCCTCGACCCGGTTTTCTGCCGTGGCGCGCCCTGGTGGCCGCCCGCGCGCACCGGGGATCGCCCCCGCCGAA
>JBFYOQ010000068.1:0-3574 GCA_041303735.1 Mycobacterium sp. | reverse complement strand
CGCAGTTCCCGGTACTCGGGAAGGGAGCGGCCGGCCTGCCGCATGAACCACACCGGGACCCGGCTGGGTTTGCGGCCGCCCGCCGCCGCCAGGTACGGCGCCTCGGGCAGGTGGCGACGGGTACTCACCGCCCCCATGCTGCCACGGACGGCGCGCCTGCCTGCACGCCTGGGCGGATGCGGCTAGCGTCATCTCATGTGACCACTGCGGAGCCGGCGCAATTCCGCGAGGCGGTGGCGGCCATGAACGCCGCCACCGTGCGCCGCGAGATCGAGTTGGGCCCCATCCGCCCACCTCAGCGGCTCGCCCCGTACAGCTACGCGCTGGGCGCGGAGGTCAAACGCGACGACGTGCCGCTGGTCCCCGGGGACCCCGACGGGGTGGCCGCCGACGCGTTCGGCCGGCTGATCCTGCTGCACGATCCCGAGGGCGCCGACGCCTGGGACGGCACCCTGCGGCTGGTCGCGTTCATCCAGTCCGACCTCGATCCGCACGAGGCCGTCGACCCGCTGCTGCCAGAGGTGGCGTGGAGCTGGCTGGTGGATGCTCTGGAGGCCCGCGGCGATCAGGTGACCGCACTGGGCGGCACCGTCACCGCGACGACTTCGGTGCGCTACGGCGATATCTCCGGCCCGCCGCGTGCCCACCAGTTGGAGCTGCGCGCGTCGTGGACGGCCACCACTCCCGAACTGGCCACCCATGTGCAGGCGTTCTGCGAGGTGCTCGAGCACGCCGCGGGGCTGCCGCCGGCCGGCGTCACCGACTTGTCCTCCCGCTCACGCGCCTGAGATGTCTGAAACCGACACCGGCCCCCAGTCCGAGGCCGAAGCGGACGAGCCGACCGCACCCGAGGCGACTGCCACGCCCCTGCTCTGCCCCGCCGACGGGGTACCGGAACTGTCGGCCAGCGCCGAGCAGATCGCCGACGCCGCCCAGCGGCTGTCGCGGGGGCACGGCCCGTTCGCGGTCGATGCCGAACGCGCCTCGGGTTTCCGGTACTCCAACCGGGCCTACCTCATTCAGATCCGTCGCAGCGGATCGGGCACTGTCCTGATCGACCCGGTGAACCACGGCGGCAGTCCACTGGACGTGCTGCGGCCGGTGGCCGAGGTGCTGGCCTCCGACGAGTGGATCCTGCATGCCGCCGACCAGGACCTGCCGTGCCTGGCCGAGGTGGGGATGCGTCCGCCCTCGCTCTATGACACCGAACTGGCCGGGCGTCTGGCCGGTCTGGAGCGGGTCAACCTCGCGGCCATGGTGCAGCGGCTGCTGGGTCTGGGCCTGGCCAAGGGGCACGGTGCGGCCGACTGGTCCAAGCGCCCGCTGCCCGATGCATGGCTGAACTACGCCGCACTCGATGTCGAGGTGCTGATCGAACTGCGCGCGGCCATCGACGCGCTGCTGGCCGAGCAGGGCAAGAGCGCCTGGGCCGCTGAGGAATTCGAGTTCTTCCGCTGCGCGGAGAGTGTGCCCACCCGCCGGGACCGCTGGCGGCGCACATCGGGCCTGCACAAGGTCCGTACCTCCGAGGCGCTGGCCGCGGTTCGCGAACTGTGGACGGTCCGCGACCGCGTCGCCCGCACCCGTGACATCGCCCCCGGGCGGATCCTGCCGGACTCCGCGATCGTCGCCGCCGCGCTCGCCGACCCCAAGACCGTCGACGAACTGGTGGCGCTGCCGGTCTTCGGCGGCAGCCGGCAGCGCCGGAGCGCGAAGGTGTGGGTGGATGCGCTGGCCGCCGCCCGCGCCACCGATGACCCGCCGGAGATCAACGAACCGCTCACCGGCCCGCCGCCGCCGGTGCGATGGAGCAAGCGCAAACCGGAGGCCGCGGTGTTTCTCGAGGCGGCCCGGGCGGCGCTGGGCGCACTGTCGGCCGATGTGGCCGTGCCGGCGGAGAACCTGCTGTCACCGGATCTGCTGCGCCGGCTGTGCTGGGACTGGCAGCCGGCACCCGAGCCCGACACCGCGGTGGAGGCTTTCCTGCATGACGGCGGGGCACGCGAATGGCAGCGTCAACTGGTGGTGCCGGTGCTGGCCCAAGCCCTCACCGCGCCGGCGCCATCCCCCGTCCCCTCCGGCGAGCAGACATAAAGTCCCCCGACACTCCGAGGGAAGTCTGAACTTTGTGTCTGCTCGGCGGGGAGACCGGAGTCAGTCGATGCGCTCGGCCGGCGCCTCGTCGCGCGCGCCGAGAGCGGCCACCCAACCGGGCACCAGGCGGGCGGTATTAAGTTCGCTGAGCCCGACGTCTCCGAGCACCTCGCTGCGGGAGGCGTGGTCGAGGAAGCGCTGCGGGACACCGATGTCGCGGCACGGGACGTCGATGTCGGCCGCGCGCAGCGCCGCGGAGATCGCCGAGCCCACACCGCCGCTCAGTCCATTGTCCTCGCAGCTCACCACAAGCTTGTGCTCGGCGGCCATGGCGCGTAGCGCCACGGGCACCGGCAGCACCCAGCGCGGGTCGACGACCGTCACGCCGATCCCCTGGTTGCGCAACCGCTCGGCGACCCGCAGCGCCATGCCCGCGAACGCGCCGATCGCCACCAGCAACACGTCGGCGGAAAGCCCGTCGGCGGGCTCGGCGAGCACGTCGACACCGCCGACCCGCTTGAGCGCTGGGATATCGTGGCCCACTTCGCCTTTCGGGAAGCGGATCGCCGTGGGGCCGTCGAAAACGTCGAGCGCTTCGCCGAGTTCTTCGCGAAGCCGGGCACCGTCGCGCGGGGCGGCCACCTGGATGCCCGGGATGATGTTGAGGACCGACAGGTCCCACATGCCGTTGTGACTGGCGCCGTCGTTGCCGGTGATTCCGGCGCGGTCGAGCACGATGGTCACCGGCAGCTTGTGCAGGGCGACGTCCATCAGCAGCTGGTCGAACGCCCGGTTGAGGAATGTGGAGTAGATCGCCACCACCGGGTGCAGGCCGCCCATCGCCAAACCGGCGGCCGACGTCACGGCGTGCTGCTCGGCGATGCCCACGTCGAAGAGCCGGTCGGGGTAGCGCTCACCGAAGGCGGCCAGACCGGTCGGTCCCGGCATGGCGGCGGTGATCGCCACGATGTCGCGGCGCTTGGCGGCATAGGCGATCAGCGAATCGGAGAACACCGACGTCCACCCGGGCGCCGAGGCGGTGGTGGCCAGCCCGGTCTCCGGGTCGATGATCCCGCAGGCGTGCATCTGCTCGGCCTCGTCGTTCTCCGCCGGCGCGTAGCCCATGCCCTTGCGGGTGACCACGTGCACGATCACCGGGGCGTTGAAGCCGCGGGCGTGCCGCAGGGCGTTCTCCACCGCGTGCTCGTCGTGGCCGTCGATTGGGCCGACGTACTTCAGTCCGAGGTCGGTGAACATGGCCTGCGGGGAGATCGCGTCCTTGAGTCCGGCCTTGACGCTGTGCATGGCCTGATAGGCGACCTCGCCCACCACGGGCATGCCGCGCACCGCCGAGCGCCCGCGTTCCAGGATCCGCTCGTATATCGGCTGCAGACGCAGTCCGGCCAGATGATCGGCCAGCCCGCCGATGGTGGGCGCGTAGCTGCGGCCGTTGTCGTTGACGACGATCACCACCGGGCGC
>JBFYOQ010000067.1:0-6584 GCA_041303735.1 Mycobacterium sp. | reverse complement strand
TCCCACCGTTCTATGTGATGGATGTGTGGCTGGCGGCCGCGCAGCGCCAGCGCACCCACGGCGATCTGGTGAACCTCGCCGCCGGCCAGCCCAGCGCCGGAGCGCCCGGTCCGGTGCGGGCGGCGGCGGCGGCGGCGCTGGAGCGCAATCAGCTGGGCTATTCGGTCGCCCTGGGCATCCCGGAGTTGCGCGAGGCGATCGCACAGTCCTACACCGACCGCTACGGCGTCAGCGTCGGAGTTGACGACGTGGTGCTGACCACCGGGTCCTCGGGCGGTTTCCTGTTGACATTCCTGTCCTGCTTCGACGTCGGGGACCGGGTGGCGCTGGCCAGCCCGGGCTATCCCTGCTACCGCAACATCCTCTCCGCACTGGGCTGCGAGGTGGTGGAGATCGAGTGCGGTCCCGAGACCCGCTTCCAGCCGACCGTGGCGATGCTCGATGAACTGGATCCGCCGGTGCGCGGCGTGATCGTAGCCAGCCCGGCCAACCCGACCGGGACGGTGATCCCGCCATCGGAGTTGTCGGCGATCGCCCGCTGGTGCGATGACCGCGGCGTGCGGCTGATCAGTGACGAGGTGTACCACGGCTTGGTCTACCCGGGCGCGCCGGAGACGGCGTGCGCCTGGCAGACCTCACGAAACGCGGTGGTGGTGAACAGCTTCTCGAAGTACTTCGCGATGACCGGGTGGCGGCTGGGCTGGCTGCTGGTGCCCGAGGAACTGCGCCGCGCCGTGGACCGTCTCACCGGCAACTTCACCATCTGTCCGCCGGTCCTGCCGCAGTACGCGGCGGTGGCCGCCTTCACGCCGGAGTCCATCGCCGAGGCGCAGGGGCATCTGCAGCACTACGCCCGCAACCGGGAGACCCTGATCGCCGGACTGCGCCACATCGGCGTCACCCGGCTGGCTCCGGCCGATGGTGCGTTCTACGTCTACGCCGACGTGTCCGACTTCACCGCGGACTCGCTGTCGTTCTGCGAGAGGTTGCTCGCCGACACCGGTGTGGCGCTCGCGCCGGGTATCGACTTCGACACCGTCGCGGGCCGGTCATTCGTGCGGCTGTCCTTCGCCGGCCCGGCGAACGACATCGACGAGGCGCTGCGCCGGTTGGGTCCCTGGCTCAGCCGCTAGACCGGCGATACTCAGGGCATGCCTTTTCTCGATCTCGAATTCGGCCGGGCGTACTACCGGCACTGGGCCGCTGCCGATCCACGGGCCGCGGTGGTGTTCCTGCACGGCTTCGGCGAACACACCGGCCTGTATCACCGGTACGGTTTCGCGCTGAACGCCGCAGGTATCGACCTGTGGGCGGTGGACCAGTTCGGCCATGGGCTGTCGTCGGGGACGCGGGGCCAGCTGGGCACTATCGAGGACAGCTCAGCGTTGGCGGAGGCTCTCACTACCTTCGCCGAGATCGAACGTCCTGGGATACCTATTGTGGCGCAGGGGCATTCGTACGGCGCGGTGGTGACGTTGTTTCGGGTGCTGGAGAGTCCCGGGCGCTACGGCGCCGCGGTGATCTCCGGAGCACCGCTCGTGCCGGTGGCCGAGTTCGTCGACACCAACCCCGCGATCACTCTGGATCCGCGGGGGTTGTCGAGCGATCCGTTCTACCTCGACAGTCTCGAGAACGACCCACTGGCGTTCACTGCGGCCGACGGTACGGGGTTGGCGCGGGAACTCGATCGGGCATGGGATCGCTTCGGTGCGATGCTGCCGACCCTGAGTGTTCCGACACTCGCCCTGCACGGCGGGAGCGACCCGATCGCGGCACCGGGAGCGGTGCGCGCCTACGCCGAACAGATCCCCGAATTGGACTACCGGGAGTTCGCCGGCGGCCGGCATGACATCCTCAACGACTCCATGCACCGCGAGGTCACCGCCACGATCGTCGGCTTCATCAACGAGCGGATCGCGAAGACCTAGAGCCAGGTGTCCGGCGACGTGGCGGTGAGGAACGACTCGAGATCGTCGCGCCACTGCGCCGGGGTGTTCTTGTCCGGTTCGATGCCGGTGTACTCGCCCCGGTAGAACAGCAGTGGCCGCGGCTTGACCTGCCCCACATCCGAGAGCGAGTGCACCAGGCCGAACACCACGAAGTGATCACCGCCGTCATGGACCGAATGCACGGTGCAGTCGATGTGGGCCAGCGCACCGTCGAGGACCGGCGAGCCCAGGGCCGAGCGATGCCACCCCACCCCGGCGAACTTGTCCGGTTCCTTCGACCCGAAGCGTGCACACACTTCGCGTTGCTGCTCGGTCAGCACATTCACGCAGAATCGCCCGGAAGCTTCGATCGCCTGCCACGACCGGGAGACCTTCGTCGGGCAGAACAGCACAAGCGGCGGGTCCAGCGACAGCGCCGCGAAGGACTGGCAGGCGAAACCGTTGGGCTCATCGCCGTGCATGGTGGTGATGATGGTGATTCCTGTGCAGAACTGGCCGAGGACCTGACGAAAAGCGCGTGGGTCGATCGCCTCGGTCATGGGGTGCGGCTACTTGGCGACGTGAGAGCCGATGGTGAAGTCGTGACCCCACAGGCTCACCGCGGTGCTCTCCCTGGCGATCCAGTCGTCGTCGTCGTCGACCTGCATCCCCTCACAACCGAACTCGACATCGAATCCGCTGGGTGTCTTCATATAGAACGACAGCATCTTGTCGTTGACGTGACGGCCCAGGGTCGCCGACATCGGCACCTTGCGCCGCAGCGCCCGATCCAGGCAGAGCCCCACGTCGTCGCTCTCCCCCACCTCCAGCATCAGATGCACGATGCCACTCGGGGTGGGCATCGGCAGGAACGCCAGACTGTGGTGGCGCGGGTTACAGCCGAAGAACCTCAGCCACGCCGGGGGCCCGTCTGCCGGCCGGCCCACCAGTTGCGGCGGCAGCCGCATCGAGTCGCGCAGCATGAAACCCAGGACGTCCCGGTAGAAGTGCAGCGACTCCGCGTCGTCGCGGGTGGAGAGCACCACATGGCCCAGACCCTGCTCGCCGGTGACGAACTTGTGCCCGTAGGGGCTGACCACCCGGCGGTGCTCGAGGGCGGCGCCGTGGAAGACCTCCAGCCGGTTACCCGAGGGGTCAGCGAAGGTGATCATCTCATCGACGCGGCGGTCGGCGAGCTCGGCCGCGGTGGCCTCCTTGTACCCCACGCCCTCGATATCGAGCGCGTCCCGGATGCTCTGCAGGCCTTGGGCGTTCGCACACTCCCAGCCCGCTTCCGACAGCCGGTCGTGTTCGCCGGGAACGATGACCAGGCGAGCCGGGAAGTCGTCCATCCGCAGGTAGAGCGCGCCCTCGGTGGAGCCGGTGCCCTCCACCATGCCGAGAACCTTGAGGCCGTATTCGCGCCACGCGCCGACGTCGGTCGACTCGATGCGCAGATAGCCCAGAGATCTGATCGGGCTGGCACCGCCCATGCGTGATTCGCCTCCGCTTCTCACTGCCTGCCACCTCCCAGGAAGTTGATCGTCAGGGTGTTGAACTCGTCGAACTTCTCCACCTGTGCCCAGTGTCCGCATTGCCCGAAGACGTGGAGTTGCACACGCGGGATCTGCTTGAGAGCAACCAGGG
The DNA here is from genome assembly GCA_041303735.1 of Mycobacterium sp. Taxonomy (GTDB): domain Bacteria; phylum Actinomycetota; class Actinomycetes; order Mycobacteriales; family Mycobacteriaceae; genus Mycobacterium. The sequence continues at coordinate 3,009 of JBFYOQ010000067.1, read as the reverse complement.
CGCCGTCGAGGGGGTTGACCCTGTCCTCCCGGCCCCAGATGAGCAGCACCGGCTGGCGCAGTTTGTAGACCTCGCGCCACATCATTCCGAGTTCGAAGTCCGGCCCGGCGAAGGACTTGCCCATCGCCCGTGCCGCCGCCAGTGACTCGGGTGTGCTGGCGATCGCGAAACGCTCGTCGACGAGTTCGGCAGTGATGAGCTTCTGGTCGTAGACCATGATCCGCAGGAAGCGTTCCATGTTCTCGCGCGTGGGCTCCGCGGTGAACCGGCCCAGCAGTTTGACGCCCTCGGTGGGATCAGGGGCGAACAGGTTGACGCTCAGCCCGCCCGGGCCCATCAGCACCAGCCGTCCCGCGCGGTCGGGGTGGTCCAGAGCGAAGCGCACCGCCGTGCCCCCGCCCAGCGAGTTGCCCACCAGCGCCGCACGTTCGATACCGAGGTGGTCGAACAGCCCCAGCACTGCGTTGGCGCTGTAGCGGTTGTACTGCTCGTGCTCGGTGTGTTTGTCCGAGTGGCCATAGCCCGGCTGATCGATGGCGATCACGTGGAAGTGCCGGGCCAGCACGGCGATGTTGCGGCCGAAGTTCGACCAACTCGACGCGCCCGGCCCGCCACCGTGCAGCAGCACCACGGCCTGCTCGTTGCCCTCACCGGCCTGGTGGTAGTGCAACCGCATGTCCCGCTCGCCCGAGCGGACGTCAGCGAAACGCGAGGTCGACTCGAAGGTCACGTCGTGGTCGGGATCTTGCTGAGATTGCGCCTCGCGGATGAACGACGTCATGTGACGTCTAGACCATCGTGTCGCCGATGGGCAACCCGAACTCGTGATTGCCGTACATCACGTAGGCCCGTTCGGCGTCGTTGGCCGCGTGCACGCGGCCGGCGTGCGCGTCGCGCCAGAAGCGCTGCAGCACCTGGTCGTTGTTGAGCGCGGTGGCGCCGGCTGCCTCGAAGAGACGGTCGATGGAGGCGATGGCCCGACCGGTGGCACGCACCTGGTCGCGCCGTGCCCGGGCGCGCAGTTCCATCGGAACCTCTTTGCCCTCGCACAGCAGCGCGTACTCGTCGGCGAGGTTGCCCTTCAGTTGCCGCCAGGCGGCGTCGATGTCACTGGCCGCCTCGGCGATGCGGACCTTGGCGAACGGATCCTCCTTGGCCTTCTCACCGGCGAAAGCGGCGCGGACGCGCTTGCCCTGATACTCCACGTGCGCGTCGTAGGCGCCGTAGGCCATGCCGACGATCGGGGTGGAGATGGTGGTCGGGTGCATCGTTCCCCAGGGCATCCGGTAGACCGGCGCGGTGTTGTTCTTCAAGCCGCCGGCGGAGCCGTCGTTCATCGCGCCGTAGGACAGGAATCGGTGCTTGGGAACGAAGACGTCCTTGACCACCAGGGTGTTGCTGCCGGTGGCCTTGAGGCCCATCACGTTCCACTCGTCTTTGATCTGGTAATCGCCCAGCGGCATCAGGAAGCTGCCGAAGTCCACCGGCCGGCCGTCCTTGATCACCGGGCCACCGACGAAGGTCCAGGTGGCGTGGTCGCAGCCCGACGACCACAGCCAGTTGCCGTTGACGAGGTAGCCGCCGTCGACGACCGTGCCGGCACCCATCGGGGCGTACGAGGACGAGACGCGCACCGCCGGATCGTCGCCCCAGACGTCCTCCTGGGCCTGCTGATCGAACTGGGCCAGATGCCAGTTGTGCACACCGAGGATTCCGCCCGCCCAGCCGGTCGACCCGCAGGCGCTGGCGATCCGGCGAACCGCTTCGAAGAAGATCGTGGGATCACACTGCAGTCCGCCCCACTGCTCGGGCTGGAGCAGTTTGAAGAAACCGGCCTCTTCCAAGTCCGCGACGTTGGCATCGGGAAGCCGACGCAGCTCCTCGGCCTCCGGCGCGCGCTCCCGCAGACGGGGAAGTACATCGTCGATGGCGGTCAGAACGGTTTGCGCGTCGCGCTGTTGAATAGACGTCACTGCAATGCCTCCCGGGAGTGCGGAACTGCCCTCAGACTAGAACACGTTACGATTTGTGTCGAGCAGTGGGAGCTTGCACCAGCTAGTTCATCGTATTGTCATTTCTATAACGTGTTCTAGTTAATTCGGAAAGCCGGATCGGAAGGAAGCCGCGTCGTGACGAGCACCGACAAACCGGCCACCGCCGTCATCCACCTCGACGGGCAGACCCACACGGTGTCGTGGCCCCGGGGGGAGAAGTTGCTCGACGTGCTGCTCGCCGCGGGGATCGAGGCGCCGTTCTCGTGCCGGGAGGGCCACTGCGGCGCCTGTGCGGCGACCCTGCTGTCCGGCGAGGTCGAGATGGAGGTCAACGATGTGCTTGAACCCGACGACCTGGCCGATGGGCTGGTCCTGGCCTGCCAGTCACTGCCGGCGTCGGATTCCGCCGAAGTGACCTACGACTGAAGTCATTTCCGCGGCGTCATTTCCGCGGCGTCATTTCCGCGGCGTCATTTCTGCAGCGTGAACTGGCCCAGGTTGGTGTATCCATCGCGGAACAGACGAACACAACCGTTGAGGTATTTGTCGTAGCGGTCGTAGACCTCCTGGGACTGGGCCGCGATGGCCTCCTCCCGGTGTGCCTCCAGCGCCGCGGCCCACCCCTGGAGGGTCTTGACGTAGTGCGGTCCGATCATCTGCACGCGTGCCACGGTGAAACCGGCCGCGGTGGCGCGCTCTTCGACCATGGAAACCGACGGCAGCCGACCGCCCGGGAAGATCTCGGTCATGATGAACTTGGCGAATCGGGCCAGCTCGAAGGTCATCTTCAGGCCCAATTTCTCACCGTCCGCCAGGTTGACCCCGGTGATGGTGTGCAGCAACATCGATCCGTCCGACGGCAGTGCCTCGTAGGACTTGTTGAAGAACGCGTCATAGCGGTCGTGGCCGAAATGCTCGAAGGCGCCGATGGACACGATTCGGTCGACCTTCTCGTCGAACTCCTCCCAGCCCTGCAGTCGCACGTCGATCTTGCGGCTAGTGGGAATCTTGGCCA
>JBFYOQ010000066.1:0-6419 GCA_041303735.1 Mycobacterium sp. | reverse complement strand
ACCGGGTGCCGGCCAGTGACTGCGTGGGCGTGGTGATGAACTCCGTCGGCGCGTCCGGCACCCGGTCGATGATCACAGTGGAGCCGGCGTCGAATCCCGGTGCGGTGTAACGCCGTTGATCCTCGGCAGCCTCGACGGTGCCCTGGCCACCGGTGTGCCCACCGTCGGCGTCACCGACGTCGATCACCTCGGTCACCGGGTCGGCGGTCTCATCGGGATGCGCCGGATCGTCCCCGTCGGTCCCATTCGGGTTCGACATGCGGCTTGCGGTCCTCCTGGGCTGGCGTGCTGCGGCTGAGTCAGACCCTAGCGGGTGGCTGCGACGATCGACCCTCCGCGACACCGGTCAGTGAGCGCCACCGGCAGAATGGTCCCCATGACATCCTTCGGAGATCTTCTGGGACCCCCGCCCGTGCTTCTACCCGGTGACGAGGAGGCCGAGGCCGAGCTGCTGGCCGGGGAGAACCCGGCGATCGTGGCCGCCGCTCATCCCACGGCCTCGGTGGCGTGGGCGCAGTTGGCCGAGGACGCGCTGGCCGAGGACAAGGCGATCACCGCATACGCCTACGCCCGCACCGGCTACCACCGCGGCCTGGACCAACTGCGGCGCAATGGCTGGAAGGGCTTCGGGCCGGTGCCCTTCCACCACGAGCCCAACCGTGGTTTCCTGCGGTGCGTGGCCGCACTCGCCCGCGCCGCCGATGCCATCGGCGAGACCGACGAGTTCGCCCGATGCTGCGATCTGCTCGACGACAGCGATCCCGCGGCCCGGCCCGCGATGGGGCTGGCCTAAGACACCCGGGCCGCTCAGAGGTCGTGCTGCTCCGGACACTGCCCGGTCACCTCTGGCGGTTCCACCTGGACGGTGGCGTGGTCGAGTCCGCGCGCCGTCAGGACCGCGCGCGCGTCCTGCAGCACCCGGCTGGAGCGGCCGTCGGTGCTCAGGTGTGCGGTCACCATGTCCCTGCCGGGCACCAGCGTCCATACGTGCAGATCGTGCACCTCGGTGACTCCGTGCACGGCGGCCAGAGCCGAGCGCAACTCGTCGACGTCGATGTGTTCCGGCGAGGACTCCGACAGAATCCGCAACGCCGCCCGGGCCAGCGCCACCGCGCGGGGCAGCACCCACAGCGCCACCAGCACGGCGACGACGGTGTCGGCGTGAGGCCATCCGGTGGCGACGGTGACGATGCCGGCGATCAGAACACCGACGCTGCTGACGGCGTCGGCCAGCACCTCCATGTAGGCACCCTTGACCGCGAGACTGTCCTGCGCCTGCGACCGAAGTAGGAGCACCACAACGAGATTGGCGAGCAGGCCCGCTAAGGCAACCACGATCATGGGCCAGCCGGGAACCTTCTGTACCGTCCCCAGCCGGGTGAACGCCTCGTAGAGGATGAATGCCGCGACGCCGAGCAGCAGCACCGCGTTGGCGACCGCGGTGAACACCTCGGCGCGGTGCCAACCATAGGTGCGCGCCGGTGAGTTCGACCCACGCCGGGCGAGTAGGACCGCGGTCGATCCCATGAACAGCGCCACCAGGTCGGTGAGCATGTGCCCCGCGTCGGCCAGCAGAGCCAGCGACGAGATCAGCAGCGCGGTGCTGAGTTCGATGACGAAGAACACCCCGAGGACCGCCGAGGCGATGATCATCCGGCTCACGCGGGTATCCGCGCTGCCGTGGCTGTGTCCGGCGCCCATGGCGAGCGATCTCCCGCTTACGTCCAGGCCGACCAGAACCGGGTCAGGTTCAGGCCGGCCCCCACCAGTGTCTGGGGAACCCCGGAGGCGTCGAAGAACCAGAACACCAGGGCGAAGAACCACTTGTTGAGCGCCGGCGCCAGCAGCACCACGAGCAGGATCAGGAACCCGAACCCTTTAGCCGGTTCCAGTGCGCGCTGGGTGGCCGGACTCAGGTGCGGTTCCAGGGCGCCGTACCCGTCGAGTCCGGGGATCGGCAGCAGGTTCAGCAGCAGGGCGGTCACCTGCAGGAACCCCAGCGAGGCGACACCGGCCCAGAACACCGCACGGTCGGGGTCGTAGAACAGCCGAGCCGCGGCCAGCAGGCCAAGCGCCAGCACCAGGTTCGCCAGCGGTCCGGCCAGGCTCACGATGGTGCGCTGGCGCGGGCTCATGAACCCGGTCCGCAGGTACACCGCACCGCCCGGCAGGCCGATGCCGCCCAGGGCGATGAACAGCAGCGGCAGACCGATCGAGAGCATCGGGTTGGAGTACTTCAGCGGATTGAGGGTCAGATAGCCGCGGACCGCGACGTCGTGGTCGCCGAATCGCCACGCGGTGAAGGCATGGCCGAACTCATGCAGCGACAGCGACACCAGCCAGCCTGCGATGACGAAGACGAACACCCCGATGTACGCGATCGGGCGCACCGTCGCCGCTGCCTGCCATGCCATTGCCCCGCCGAGCACGGTGAGTCCGACAAGGACAAGAAAGACCGGGCTGGGGCGCACCGACTGGTGCAGCGGGCGGACGCTCACCGCAACGAAGCTACTCGTCGCGCTCTCAGTCGGCTCCGGTGCCGTCGACGACGACGGTGGAGTACCCCACCCCGATGTAGGTCGCGACGATGAGGATCATCAGCGCGGCGAGCACGATGTCGGCGCGGGTTGTGCGGATGAACAGCCCGGTGACGGCCCCGGCGATGATGAGGCACTGGAAGAGCAGATCGGCGTCCAGGCTCTGCTGACCGATGAGGACGCCGTGCGCCAGGTTGACGGCCACCAGCAGGATCAGCACACCGAAGAACAGCGGGCGCACCCGGTCGAAGGCGGTGGCGGCGGCCACCGCGTGGCCTACCGGCTCGGGGGCCTGTGCGGCGGGCAACAGGAACGACATGATGAGGATGCCTGCCGGGACGACGAGAAACGCGAGCAGTTCCAGGATGGAGATTTCCGTCACCGTTTCGCGGTAGTAGGTGACCGCCAGCCACACCTGGACGATGAGCGCCAGCAGGAATGCCTGCCACATCATGGCCGGGACGAACGGCCGGCGGTCGGCATCGCGGGCCCACTCCCGCACGGCCATCGCCAGCTCGCTGAGCACCTGCCCGAACGACATGCCCAGGATCACGGTGTAGAACCACCACATAGCGCGATGATCGCACGGGGGTCGCGGTTGGCCGGTCGCGTGTCCACCGTTCGTATTACAAAGTTTGCGCTCATCTCGGTACGGTGGTGGCGTGATCATCGGTCTCGGGCACCCCCGCTGTGGCACCGGCTTCACCGCGAGCCTGCTGGAGCAGCACGGACTCGCGGTGGGCCACGAGGAGCCTGGTGCCGACGGCATCGTCTCGTGGATGCAGGTCGCCAAGCGCGGGTCGCCGCCGTGGGGCGCCACCCTGACCGAGTATCCGCCGGATGCGACGCTGATCCTGGTGGCTCGCTCACCGCTGTCGGCGTTGAACTCGGTGGCGACGGAGAACCAGCAGATCCGGTCGATCGGTTTCCGCGCCGAGGTGATCTGGGAGCGCTGCGGCGTGGACATGTTCTCCGCGGACAACCAGAGCGGCGACCCGGCGATCTACGACTTCCTGGGTTGGGCCGTGATCTCGATGGCCTACTGGTACGACCTGTGCCTGGCGGAGCGCCCGGCGATGGTCTATCGCGTGGAGCAACCCCGCGACGACGCCGCACTCGGCGAACTGGTGGGTAGGGAGATCGTACGCAAGGACAAGAAGGTGTGGCGCAACGCCTACGGTGCGCACAAGATCTCCGAGCGTCTCGACTACTCGATGGAGGAGTTGTACCGCGTGCCTGAAGCGCACCTCGCCAAGCTGGTCGAGGTCACCGGGCGCCTCGGCTATCCCGACGAGGCCGAGATTCTGTCGAAGTTCTTAGCCCGCTAGGGAATTCAGCCGACTCGCAGCCAGCCGGTGGTATGCCGGTAGACCGTCGAGCGCGTAACCTCCCGCGCGCCCGCGACGCCGTCGCGGACCACCCTGGCGCCGGTGGTGCCCAACTGCACCGCCCGCGCGGTCTGCCACCGTCGCGGTCCGCGGCCGGCCACGGCCGCCCGAACCCCGGGCATCGCGGCGGTCGGCTCGATCCGCACGCCGGAGACCTCGCCGTCGAACAGCGCGGTGTCGTCGGCCACCGCTTCGCCGACGATCACCGTCGATCCCTCCGGCGGCAGCCACAGCGCCGAGCCGGCGATCGCCGTCCCGGTGTCGTCGCGGATGAGCGGAGTGCGCCGCGCCGGCGCGGTCCGGGCGCGTCGGGCGCTGCGCCAGCCCGTCACGTGGGCCACCTCGACGTCGAGCCGGTCGGTGCGCATCAGCCGGGTCAGCACCGCGGCCAGATCGCACTCCGAGCCGACGACGGCGAGACGGCGGGCATCCCCGATCGCCCCGTCGATCTGACCCTCGGTCTCGATGTGTTCCGAGGGCAGACCGGCCAGCGGCCCGGGTACTTGGTGGGCGCCGAAAATCAGCACCATGATCGGTGTGTGCGGCCCGATCTTCGGCCCGATCGTCATCAAAGACCCTCCCGAGACTGCGCTCCGATAGGGTAGGTCACCGGCTGCACCACCATAAGCAGGAGAAACACCATGCCGGCAATCGTGCTCATCGGCGCCCAGTGGGGCGACGAGGGCAAAGGGAAGGCCACCGATCTACTCGGTGGCCGTGTTCAGTGGGTGGTGCGCTACCAGGGCGGCAATAACGCCGGCCACACCGTGGTGCTGCCCACAGGGGAGAACTTCGCGCTGCACCTGATCCCGTCGGGCATCCTCACCCCGGGTGTCACCAACGTGATCGGTAACGGGGTCGTCGTCGATCCCGGCGTGCTCTTGACCGAGCTGCAGGGACTGCAGGATCGTGGGGTGGACACCTCGGGGCTGTTGATCTCCGCTGACGCCCACCTGCTCATGCCCTATCACGTCGCCATCGACAAGGTCACCGAGCGCTATCTGGGCAACAAGAAGATCGGCACCACCGGACGCGGCATCGGCCCGTGCTATCAGGACAAGATCGCCCGCATCGGCATCCGGGTGGCCGACGTGCTCGACCCCGATCTGCTGGCTGCCAAGATCGGCGCATCGCTGGAGTTCAAGAACCAGGTACTGGTCAAGATCTACAACCGCAAGGCCCTCGACCCGAGCGAGGTCACCGACGCGCTGCTGGCTCAGGCCCAGGGTTTCGCCCACCGCATCGCCGACACCCGCCTGCTGCTCAACACCGCGCTGGAGTCCGGCGAGACGGTTCTGCTGGAAGGCTCGCAGGGCACCCTGCTCGACGTCGACCACGGCACCTACCCGTACGTGACGTCGTCGAACCCGACTGCCGGCGGCGCAGCCGTCGGCTCCGGTATCGGACCCACCCGCATCACCACGGTGCTCGGCATCCTGAAGGCGTACACCACCCGGGTCGGCTCCGGGCCGTTCCCCACCGAGTTGTTCGACGACAACGGCGAGTACCTGGCCAAGACCGGCGGCGAAGTCGGCGTGACCACCGGCCGGCGTCGCCGCTGCGGCTGGTTCGACGCCGTCATCGCCCGCTACGCCACCCGGGTCAACGGCATCACCGACTACTTCCTCACCAAACTCGATGTGCTCTCCAGTCTGCAGACCGTGCCGGTGTGTGTCGGCTACACCATCGACGGCAAGCGCACCGACGACATGCCGATGACCCAGAGCGACATCGCCCGCGCGGTGCCGGTGTACGAGGAACTGCCCGGCTGGTGGGAGGACATCTCCGCGGCGCGGGAGTTCGGCGACCTGCCCGCCAAGGCCCGCGACTACGTCCTGCGCCTCGAAGAGCTTGCCGGAGCGCCGGTTTCCTGCATCGGGGTCGGTCCAGGCCGGGATCAGACCATCGTGCGCCGCGACGTGTTGGCAGCGCGGCGGTGAGCGTCACTTCCGACGACGAGCGGGGCGGTTTCCCCAGTTTCCAGGTTCTTGACGAACCCCCGGGATTCGGCCGATTCGTCACGGCGATGCGGCGTGCCCAAGACCTCGCCGTCTCGACCGACATGCCCGATTGGGACGCGGCCGCCGACCGCGTCGAGGAGCTGATCGCCTACCTCGCGCCGAACGAGAAGCCCGGCGGGATGGCGCCGGCGGGACGGGTCGCGAGCCTGCCCGGAGCCGGCAGCCTTCTGATGCCGCCCTGGGAGATCCACCGCTTCGGGCCCGAGGAGGTCGTGGCCGGCGTCCGGTTCAGCCGCTACCACGTGGGTGGCAACAACGCCGTGCACGGCGGCATGGTGGCGATGATGTTCGATGTGATGTGCGGGATCATCATCCACGCCATCGGCCGGCCCATCAGCCGCACCGCCTTCCTGCACGTGGACTACCGCAACATCACCCCGATCGACGTGCCGCTGACGGTGCGCGGCTGGGCCTCGAGGATGGAAGGCCGTAAGACCTTCGTCAATGCCGAGTTGACCGACGAGAGCGGGACA
>JBFYOQ010000065.1:0-15606 GCA_041303735.1 Mycobacterium sp. | reverse complement strand
TAGGGGTAGGGGCCGGGCGGTGGCGGCGGATAGGACGGATACGGCTCCGCGGGCGCCGGCATCCCGTAGGCCGGTGTCGTCGGGTCGAACGGAGGTGGAACCGTCATCGCCGCGGCTCAGTCGAGCAGGACGGACTTGATGGTGACCTGGGTGGTGGGCCTGCCGTCACCGCCGCCGCCGTTGACCCCGCCGCCGGCGATCTTGTCCAGTGTGGCCAGTCCGGTGGAGTCGATGGTGCCGAACACGGTGTAGTTCGGCGGCAGCTGAGAGTCCTTGTACACCAGGAAGAACTGGCTTCCGTTGGTGTTGGCTCCGGCGTTGGCCATGGCCAATGCGCCGCGGGGGTAGAGCACCGGCTTCTCCAGTGCCGGGTCGTCCTTGGCGTACTGGTTGGTGGGGTACTCGTTGGCGAACTGATAGCCCGGACCGCCGGCCCCGTTGCCGCCCGGATCGCCGCACTGCAGCACACCGAGGCCCGGCGAGGTGGTCAGCCGGTGGCAGCCGGTGTCGTCGAAGAAGCCCTTCTGCGCCAGGCTGACGAAGCTGTTCACCGTGCACGGCGCTTCGGCGTTGTTGAGGATCAGGCCGACGTTGCCCTGGTCGGTCGACATGCTGACACTGATGGTCGCGGGGTCGGTGGGCACCTGGCCGGCCTTCGGCGGCTCGACCGGCTTGCTGGCCGCCTGAGCCTTCGGATACTCGCACTTGCTGCCCAGCCCGGCCGGCGCCTTGAAGGCCGGCAGCTGGTCGGGACCGCCGCGGGTCAGCACGGTCGGAGTTGCGGGTGACGGGGCGGCCGACGTGGACGCCGACGCGCTGGTTGATGGGGAGTCGGACTTCGCGAACACGAAGAACCAGACCCCGGCCCCGACTGCGACGAGGGCGACCACCGAGGCGACGACGGTGAGAATGCGCTGCTGCCGGGCCTTCTGGACCCGCCGCTCGAGTTGGCCCTCGAGCTTGCGTTTGGCCGCCTCGCGTCGTTGTTCGTTCGTCGGCACCGCTGTCGTCCTCCGTGTGGTCGTGGGTGGGCGCCGGTTGCGCCCTTGCCCCGTCGAGTCTGCCAGCCCGACATCCCCGCAGGGTCGGCACCCACCCGGGCATGGGGGTGGGACACTGGTTGCCGTGTTACTCACCGGCTTCCCGGCGGGCATGTTGGCCTGTAACTGCTACGTGCTGGCTCAGCGTCAAGGCTCGGACGCGATCGTCGTCGACCCCGGACAGCGGGCGTTCGCGCCGCTGCGCCGGATTCTCGACGAGAACCGCTTGACGCCCGCGGGGGTGCTGGTCACCCACGGCCACATCGACCACATCTGGTCGGCGCAGAAGGTGGCCGACACCTTCGGCTGTCCGGTGTACATCCACCCCGCCGACCGCTTCATGCTGACCGACCCGATCCGTGGGTTCGGACCCCGTATCGCCCAGATCGCACTGGGCACGCTGTTCCGCGAACCCCGTCAGGTCGTCGAACTCGACCGCGACGGAGCGGTGCTCGACATCGGCGGGATCAAGGTGGCCGTCGACCACACCCCGGGGCACACCCGCGGATCGGTGTCGCTGCGGGCGCGCGACTACAACCTCGTCTTCACCGGCGATACCTTGTTCAAGCAGTCGGTGGGCCGCACCGACCTGCCCGGCGGCAGCGGCCGGGACCTGCTGGAGTCGATCATCACCAAACTGCTCGTGCTCGGCGACGACACCCGCGTGCTGCCCGGACACGGTGAGGCGACCACCATCGGCGCCGAACGCCGGGCCAACCCGTTCCTGCAGGGCATCAGACTGTGAGCCCGGACTTCCAGGCGCCCAAGGGCGTGCCGGACTATCTGCCGCCGGAATCGGCGGAGTTCGTCGCCGTGCGTGACGGCCTGCTCGCGGTGGCCCGCCGCGCCGGGTATGGCGACATCGAGCTTCCCGTCTTCGAGGACACCGCGCTGTTCGCCCGCGGCGTGGGCGAGTCCACCGACGTGGTGTCCAAAGAGATGTACACCTTCGCCGACCGGGGAGAGCGCTCGGTGACCCTTCGCCCGGAGGGCACCGCCGGGGTGATGCGCGCGGTGATCGAACACGGCCTCGACCGCGGGGCGCTGCCGGTGAAGCTGTGTTACGCCGGGCCGTTCTTCCGCTACGAACGCCCGCAGGCCGGCCGCTACCGGCAACTCCAGCAGGTCGGCGTGGAGGCCATCGGTGTCGACGATCCGGCGCTGGACGCCGAGGTGATCGCCGTTGCCGACGCCGGCTTCCGCGCGCTGGGACTCGACGGCTTCCGGCTGGAGATCACCTCCCTGGGCGATGACGCCTGCCGCCCGCGGTACCGGGAACTGTTGCAGGAGTTCCTCTTCGGACTCGATCTGGACGAGGCCACCCGCGAGCGCGCCGCTATCAACCCGCTGCGGGTGCTCGACGACAAGCGCCCGGCGGTCAAGGCGCTGACCGCCGCCGCCCCGGCGATGCTCGACCATCTCTCCGATGCGGCCACAGCGCATTTCGACACGGTGCTGGCGCACCTCGACGCCCTCGGGGTGCCCTACGTCATCAATCCGCGGCTGGTACGGGGGCTGGACTACTACACCAAGACCACCTTCGAGTTCATCCACGACGGACTCGGCGCGCAGTCGGGCATCGGCGGCGGCGGACGTTACGACGGACTGATGGCCCAACTCGGCGGTCAGGATCTCTCCGGCATCGGTTTCGGACTCGGGGTGGACCGCACCATGCTCGCGCTGCGCGCGGAGGGCAAGGCCGTCGGCGACGCCGGCCGCTGCGAGGTGTTCGGCGTGCCACTGGGGGAGCAGGCCAAACTCGAACTGGCCGCACTGGCCGCCGCACTGCGCACCGCCGGCGTGCGGGTCGACATGGCCTACGGCGACCGCGGCGTCAAGGCCGCGATGCGCGCCGCGGACCGTTCCGGTGCCCGGCTGGCGCTGGTGGCCGGCGACCGTGACATCGACGCGGGAACGGTCGGGATGAAGGATCTGTCGACCGGGCAGCAGGACGATGTGGCAGTCGCCTCGGTGGTCGCCGAGGTGCTGTCCCGGCTGGGCTGAGGTTTTTCGCAGAAACTTCAGAAGTTTCTTAAGCCCGGGGCGGAACCTGTGGTATCCGCCGGGGCGTTGAGCGGGTATGAACGCGCTGATCGAGGCTTACCTGCGTAGCACCGGGGTGCGGTACTTCCGTGGCCATCATGATGACGAGTACTTCTTCCTGGTCGACTTCGTGTTCCTCGTCGACGCCCACCAGGGCCGGTTGCACGTCCACCTCGAGGCCTGCGGCCCCGAGCGCGACTCGGTGCAGTTGAGCATCACCCCGGACCGGTTCTACCCGTTCGAGAACCGGGGACGGCTCTGTGCGCTGGCCGACCGCTGGATCGGGCAGAATCCCGGCGCCGAGGCGATAGTCCACGACTCCAGCGATCCCAGCCTGGTCGGAGTCAGTGTCCAGAGCCTGCACCGTCCTGCCGACGCGGAGTCGCTGGCCTGCTTCGTCGACGAGTGCGTGGCTTCGGCCATCGAACTGTTCGGCACTATGGGTCAGACGGCTATGGGTCAGACGGCTATGGGTCAGACGGCCACGCGCCGGGCGGTAGCGCCGGAATTGCGCAACGCCGGCTGAAGGCGCGGTAACGCCCGCCACACGATCGTCGATAGTCCCGATATGCGACACCTGACTGCAGTGGGCGCGGCTGCTGTGCTGCTGGCCGCGGGGATGATGGCCGCCTCGGCGGCCGGCGCTGAACCGGAGAGCACCACCGAGACCGCGGCGCCCACCAGCGCCCCCGCACCCGGCGGACGTCAGGTCACCTACACGGTGACCACCACCAGCGACCTGACCGCGAACATCTACTACGTCACCGGGGATCCGCCGAACCAGGCCGCCGCCAACGACCCGGCGTTCATGCCGCTGGCCCGCACCCTGGTCGGACCGGGCGCACCGTGGACGTTCCAGGCGACGCTGAACGACCCCACCCAGTGGGCGTTCGTCAGCGCCAGCGGCGGGCTGCGGGTCAATCCGGAGTTTCGCTGCGAGATCGCCGTGGACGGCCAGGTCGTGGTCTCCCAACAGGGCGGCAGCGGCGTGCAGTGCTCGCTGCGCCCGAGCTGACGCGCGCCCGTCCGCGGCTAGCTAGCCTCCATTGCTCAACCCAAGTCGCGAACACTGAACGTGTCGCACTGCTTGGGATCACCGGTCTGGTAGCCGATGGTGAACCACTTCTGCCGTTGTTCCGAGGAGCCGTGGGTCCAGCTCTCCGGGTTGACCCGGCCGGTGGCCTGTTCCTGAATGCGGTCATCGCCGACCGACGACGCCGCTGAGAGCGCGTCGGCGATATCGGCGTCGGTGAGGGGCTGCAGGTAGGTCACGTCGGTTCCCGGCTGCTTGGTGATGGCCGCGTAATGGGCCCACACTCCGGCGTAGCAGTCGGCCTGCAGTTCCGAGCGGACCCCGCCCCCGGTCGGGCCCTGCGCGCCCTTCTGCGCCCGGTCCAGAGTGCCCAGCAGGTTCTGCACGTGGTGGCCGTACTCGTGTGCCACCACGTACTCCTGAGCCAATGGCCCGCCGCTGGAGCCGAACTGGTTCTTCAGCACGTCGAAGAAGCCCACATCGAAGTAGGCCGTCTTGTCCGCGGGGCAGTAGAACGGGCCCACGTCGCTGGTGGCCGGACCGCAGCCGGTGTCGACCCGGCCCTTGAACAGCTGGGTGGTCGGCGGCGTGTAGCCCCGCAGCAGCCCCGCCCAGATGTCGTCGACCGAGTTCGCGGTGGCGACCACGCGGCACTCGACGTATTTGTTGGCGTCCTCGCCGGTGCGGCACTTGTTGAGGTCGAATCCCGCTTCGGCCTTCATCGGGCCGGCCGGCTGCTGGGGAATCACGGTGCCGGGGTCGACGCCGAGGAACAGCGCCAGCAGCACGATCGCGAGGCCGCCGAAACCACCCCCGATCGCGATGCCGCGACCGGCGCCGCCGCTGGATCGGGTTTTGCTCGTGTCGATCCGCATACCTTCGTTGAAGGTCATCGGTGCTCCTCGATCTCTGTGCCGCCTACCTGGTGAACGGCCTCATCCAGCTTGCCATAACCGGGCTTTGCGGTGTCGGTCGCCGAACGCGACGGGCGAGTTCATAGACTTCACCCGTCGTCCCCCTGCCGAGGAGTGTCATTGCTACGCAGTCATGCCGCCGGGTCCCTGCGGGCCTCCGACGCCGGACAGCGGGTGACACTGGCCGGCTGGGTGGCCCGCCGGCGTGACCACGGCGGGGTCATCTTCATCGACTTGCGCGACGCGAGCGGAGTGTCGCAGGTGGTGTTCCGCGAGGCTGGGGTCCTCGAGCAGGCGCACCGGCTGCGCTCGGAGTTCTGTGTGGCCGTCGAAGGCGTGGTGGAGATCCGCCCGGAGGGCAACGCCAACTCCGATATCGCCACCGGCGAGATCGAGGTCAACGCGACGGCGCTGACGGTGCTGGGGGAGAGCGCGGCGCTGCCGTTCCAGCTCGACGAGCCGGCCGGTGAGGAGGCGCGGCTGCGGCACCGGTATCTGGACCTGCGCCGCGACGGCGGCCCGGGCGACGCGCTGCGGCTGCGCTCGAAGGTCAACGCCGCGGCCCGCGCGGTGCTCGCCGGCCACGACTTCGTCGAGATCGAGACACCCACCCTGACCCGCTCCACCCCGGAGGGTGCGCGCGACTTCCTGGTGCCGGCCCGGTTGCAGCCGGGCTCGTTCTACGCGCTGCCGCAGAGCCCGCAGCTGTTCAAGCAGTTGCTGATGGTGGCCGGCATGGAGCGCTACTACCAGATCGCCCGGTGCTACCGCGACGAGGATTTCCGCGCCGACCGTCAGCCGGAGTTCACCCAACTCGACGTGGAGATGAGCTTCGTCGCCGCCGCCGACGTCATCGCCGTCGCAGAGGAGGTGCTGGCCGCACTCTGGGCGCTGATCGGATACGACCTGCCGCGGCCCATCCCGCGGATGGCGTACGCAGAGGCGATGAGCCGGTACGGGTCGGACAAACCGGATCTGCGGTTCGGCCTGGAACTGGTGGAGTGCGCCGAGTACTTCACCGACACGCCGTTTCGGGTGTTCCAGGCGCCCTACGTGGGAGCGGTCGTCATGCCCGGCGGCGCGTCGCAGCCGCGCCGCACGCTCGACGGTTGGCAGGACTGGGCCAAGCAGCGCGGGCACAAGGGCCTGGCGTACGTGCTGATCGACGAGGACGGCACGCTGAGCGGGCCGGTGGCCAAGAACCTCTCCGATGCCGAACGCGAGGGGCTCGCCGCCCACGTCGGCGCGAAACCCGGTGACTGCGTGTTCTTCTCGGCCGGCCCGGCCCGCACCTCGCGGGCGCTGCTGGGCGCTGCCCGCGGTGAGATCGCGCGGCGGCTGGACATGATCGACGGAGACCAGTGGGCGTTCGTCTGGATCGTGGACCCGCCGCTGTTCGAACCGGCCGGCGAGGCGATGGCAGCCGGAGACGTCGCGGTGGGTACCGGTGCGTGGACGGCCGTGCACCACGCCTTCACCGCACCGAAACCGGACTTCGCGGGCAGCATCGGCGCCGACCCCGGTGCCGTGCTGGCCGACGCCTACGACATCGTCTGCAACGGCCACGAGATCGGCGGCGGATCGATTCGCATCCACCGCCGTGACATCCAGGAACAGGTGTTCGCGGTGATGGGCATCGACACGGTCGAGGCGGCCGAGAAGTTCGGGTTCCTGCTCGAGGCGTTCACCTTCGGGGCGCCGCCGCACGGCGGTATCGCGTTCGGCTGGGACCGCATCACCGCACTGCTGTTCGGCGCCGACTCGATCCGCGATGTCATCGCCTTCCCGAAGTCCGGCGGGGGCGTCGACCCCCTGACCGACGCGCCGGCGCCGATCACCGCCGCGCAGCGCAAGGAGTCCGGGATGGATTTCCGGCCGGAAGCCCCGAAGAACACGCACTGACGGTCGACATGGACAACACTCTCGACTTCATCGATCAGGCATCCTTTCTGGGCCTGCGGGCGCTTGGTCATGGACCGGTGATCCAGTACATCTGGATCTACGAACACAGCGTTGATCTCGAGGGGTTACGGCGGTTTCATCACAACCTCGGCCAGGGCTTGCTTGGTCGACGTATCGAGCGGTCACCGCTTCCGTTCGGCAGACACCGCTGGATCGCCTGGCCGGGCCCACCCGATATCGACGTGGCAGCGTCGCCGCGGCCACGCGCTGGGGTCTCTGCATGGATCGACGAGCAGGCCGAACTGCCGATCGATCCCGAAAGCGGACCGTCCTGGCGGCTGGCCGTGCAGCCGATCGCCGAAGGGGGTGCGGCGGTGACACTGGTGTTGTCTCACACCGTGGCCGACGGAGTCGGTGGGATCGTGGCCGTGGAGGAAGCTGTGAACGGGGTCGATCGCAATCTCGGCTACCCGGGTGTCGTAAGGCCGAAAGTATCTGCGCTGCTGGCTGATTCGCGTCGGTTCATACGGGAGTTCCCGGCGATGTTCCGCGCGGGCGTCGCCATGGTTGCTCTGCTGCGGAAACGGGCAGACGCCATGTCGACCCCGGCGGGCGCGTCGACAGGTAGGGATCTGAAACCGGTTGTGCCCGTGTCGGTTCCCGCGATCACCGTCTACACCGACGCCGGGGATTGGGACGACCGGGCGGACACGCTCGGCGGTACCCCGACGTCGTTGTTCATCGGATTCACCTCCCGGCTGGGCAGCCGGTTCGGCTGGGTCAACGGCGACGGCCTGGTGGAGATCATCGTTCCGGTCAACGAGCGGACCGAGGGCGACACCCGCGGAAACGCGTTGACCCAGGTTGCGGTGGTCGTCGACCCGGCCCGGGTCTGCGATGACCTGAGCACGGTGCGCTCCGATGTCAAGGCCGCGCTGTCCACCCTCGGAGAAGCCCGCCATGAGCTGCTGACTCCGCTTCCGCTGGTTCCCGTGGTGCCCAAGGCAATGGCCCGGCGACTGGAGCGCATGGTCATCAGCACCGGCGTCATCGGCAGTTCCAACCTCGGAGAGGTGGCTCCCGACGCGAACCGGCCGGATGGCACCGACGCCGACTTCTTCGCCGTACGCATGGCCGAAGCGCTAACCACAGCCGATATCCGCCGGACGCGGGGGATGTTCTTTCCGGTGGTCACCGGTCGCGTGCACGGCAGGATCTTCATCAGCATCGGCTACACCAACGCCGGGGGCACCACCACCCGGGACGAATTGGCCCAACGGGTCCGCGAGACCCTGGCGGACTTCCGGTTGACGGGAATCGTCGAATAGCCCGCTCCTATGATGGCGCCGTGGACAACACGATCGACTACATGGACCAGGCCTCGTTTCTGGGTCTGCGTGCGCGCGGTCGCGATCCGCTGATCCGGTGGTGCTGGATTTATGACCACGAGGTCGACCTGGTGGCCCTGCGCCGGTTCCATCACAACCTCGGACAAGGACTTCTGGGCCGGCGTATCGAACGATCGCCGTTGCCGTTCGGCAGGGATAGGTGGGTCGCGTGGCCTGGTCTGCCCGATATCGAGATAGCACCGGCGGCCCGGCCGCGCAGTGATTTTCGAGCGTGGGCTGCCGAGCAGGCGGTCGTGCCCATCGACCCTGAGCGCGGCCCGTCGTGGAGATTGGCGGTGCTGCCGTTCGCCGAGGGCGGTGCGGCCGTCGTGCTGATCGTCTCGCACACCATCGCCGACGGGGGCGGCGCCGTTGTCGCCGTCACCGATGCCGCCAAGGGGATAACTCACGACTTGGGCTATCCGCCACCGGCTTCGCGCACCAGATTCCAGGCGGTGCGCCAGGACGCGCGGGTGTTGATTCGCGGGTTGCCCGAGGTCGCAAAGTCGGTCCTGGCCGCCCTTCGGCTGGCCCGCAAGGACGGCACCGCCGCGGTCCGGCAGAAAGCCCCGGCGATCCCTGCGCAGGCCGGCCTGGAACGGCAGGTCTTCGTCCCCTCGGTGACGATCCAGGTCGACGTCGAGCAATGGGATAAGCGCGCTGGTGAACTCGGTGGGTCCGGTCCGACACTGCTGCTGGGGTTCGGAGCCAGATGCGGGAAGGGTCTCGGTTGGCTGGGCGAGGATGGGATGGTCAACATCTCGATCCCGATCAGCGAGCGCACACCGGGGGACACCCGGGCGAATGCTCTGACGAATGTGACGTTCACGATTGATCCCGACGAGGTCACCTCCGACCTGTCCGGCGCGCGAGTGAAGTTCAAAGAAGCGCTGCAGGGCCTCGACGAGGGTGGGAACGAATTGCTGGGCCCGCTGCCGCTGGTGCCGTTCGTGCCGCAGAGTGCGGTGCGCAGACTCGAGGGAATGGTGCTCAAGAGCAAGGAGGTGGCCTGCTCCTACCTCGGCGACCAGGATCCGGCAACCAACCGGCCGGATGGCACCGACGCGGCATCGACGTATCTTTTGCCGTTCGAGCAGGGCATTACGTTCGGCGACCTGCGCCGTGCCGACGGGATCTTCCACCCGCTGATATCGGGGCGAGTGGATGGCCGGATGTGGATCGCCATCGGCTTCAGCAACGCCGAGGGCACCACCACCCGCGACGAGTTGGAAGTGGTGGCCCACCGTGCCCTCGACGACATGGGGCTTTCCGGAATCGTCGAGTGACCACCCATTGGCGACAAACCCATGACACGTGTCACACCGGCTTCGCGCAGCGAGACTGTTAGTTCTACTATGTAGTGGTGCTGATTGTGGTCGCAGGGCGGAGGAGCCGAGCATGACGGTGGAGACCCCGGCCGGCGCGCAGTCCGACCTCGCCTCGCCGTCAGGCCTGTCGGCGCCGGAGCCCCAGCCGCCGGCGCAGTCCCGCAAAGAGGTCCGCAGGGCCCGGCGTGAGGCCAAGCAGAACAGACGCCCGAAGCGCGGCCTCGGATACTGGCTCATTCGGGGCTTCCGGAAGTTCTGGATGCCCCTGGTCATCGTCGTCATCGTCGGCATCGCCGCCTTCGCCGTCGATCGCCTGCACGGGGTGTTCGGCAAGACCGAACTCACCCGCGAGGGCAGTGGCCTGGCCAACGACCCCAAACCCTTCAATCCCAAGTCCGTCACCTACGAGATCTTCGGTCCGCCCGGTGCGGTGGCCACCATCAACTACCTCAACCTTGACGCCGAACCGCAGATCGCCCGCGATGTGACGCTGCCGTGGTCGCTGACGCTGACCACCACCGCGCCGGCGGCCGCGGCCAATATCGTTGCGCAGGGCAACAGCGACACCATCGGTTGCCGGATCACCGTGGATGACGTCGTCAAGGACGAGAGGGTCTCCACCGGTGTGAGTGCTCAGACGTACTGCATCGTCAAATCGGGATGACCACACTCGCCACGCGCGACGATGAGGCGCCCGTGAAGCCGACGCGTTCGCCTATCGCCCAGTGGGTCCGGCGGTTGTCGGTGCCGATCATCCTCGGCTGGCTGGCGCTGGCGGTCCTCACCAATACTTTGGTCCCGCAGATCGAGACCGTCGGCCAGGAGCAGTCGGTGCCGATGGCCAACCCGGACGCGCCGTCGACGATCGCGATGAACCGCATCGGCGAGGCGTTCGGCGAATTCAAATCCAACACCTCGGTGATGATCGTCCTGGAGGGCCAGCAGCCACTCGCTGACGACGCCCACCGCTATTACGACGAGGTCATCGCCAAGCTCAACGCCGACACCCGCCACGTCGAGCACGTGCAGGACTTCTGGGGTGATCCGCTCACCGAGGCCGGCTCACAGAGTTCGGACGGCAAGGCCGCCTACGTTCAGGTCTATCTCGCAGGAAACATGGGCGAAACGCTGGCCAACGAGTCGGTGGAGGCTGCCAAGAAGATCGTCGAGAGCGTCCCGACCCCGCCGGGTGTCACGACCTACGTCACCGGCCCATCGGCACTGATCGCCGACACCCACATCGCCGGTGACCGCAGCCTCCGGCTCACCACGGCGCTCACCTTCGGCGTCATCACCCTCATGCTGCTGTTCGTCTACCGGTCGATGGTCACCGTCGTGCTGTCGCTGCTGATGGTGTTCGTCGAACTCGCGGCGGCGCGCGGGTTGGTCGCCTTCGCGGGCAATTACCACCTGATCGGGCTATCGACCTTCGCGGTGAACCTACTGACGATGATCGCCATCGCCGCCGCCACCGACTACGTGATCTTTCTGTTCGGCCGCTACCAGGAGGCTCGCAGTAAGGGTCTGGACAAAGAGGCCGCCTATTACGACATGTTCCACGGCACGGCGCATGTCATCCTGGGGTCGGGCCTGACCATCGCCGGAGCGATGCTGTGCCTGCACTTCACCCGCACCCCGATGTTCAAATCGCTGGGGGTGCCGCTGTTCATCGGCATGCTGATCGTGGTGGCCGCGGCGCTGACACTGGGGCCCGCCGTGGTGACCGTGGCAAGCAAGCTTGGAGCGCTGGAGCCCAAGCGTGCCATGCGGATTCGGTTCTGGCGCCGGATCGGCACCTCCATCGTGCGCTGGCCCGGACCGATCCTCGTGGCCACCATCGCGCTGTCGCTGGTCGGACTTCTCGCACTGCCCGGCTACCGGACCGACTACAACGACCGTAACTACCTGCCGGAGGACATCCCGGCGGCGGAGGGGTTCGCGGCCGCCGAACGGCACTTCCCGTCCGCGCGACTCAGCCCGGAACTGCTGATGCTGGAGAGCGACCACGATATGCGCAACTCCGCCGATTTCCTGGTGATAGACCGGATCGCCAAATCAATGTTCCACCAGCCCGGAATCGGCCGGGTGCAGACCATCACCCGCCCGCAGGGAACTCCGTTGGAGCACAGCTCGATCCCGTTCATGCTCGGTATGCAGGGCACCCTGCAGACGATGAACATGTCCTATCTGCAGGACCGCATGAAGGACATGCTCAAACAGGGCGACGATATGCAGGCCAACGTCGACAACCTGCAGCGGATGTATGTCCTGATGGGTGAACTCAACGCCGTCACGCACTCAATGACCGGCAAGTTGACGCTGACCTATGAGGACATCAAGGCGCTGCGGGACAACATCGCCAACTTCGACGATTTCTTCCGGCCGATCCGCAACTATTTCTACTGGGAGCCGCACTGTTTCGACATCCCGCTGTGCTGGTCGATGCGGTCGGTGTTCGACACCATCGACGGCGTCGACGCCACGACCGAAGACTTCCAGGCGCTGCTGCCGGACCTGTACAAGCTCGACACACTGACCGCCCAGATGCGGACCCTGATCCCACCGATGATCGCCACCATGGAGTCCATGCGGACCATGCAGCTGACGATGCAGAGCACACAGTCGGGCATGTACGACCAGATGCAGGCCATGCAAGAGAACCAGACCGCGATGGGCAAGGCCTTCGACGAGGCCAAGAACGACGACTCCTTCTACCTGCCGCCTGAGGTGTTCGACAACCCCGAATTCAAGCGGGGCATGAAGATGTTCTTGTCGCCGGATGGAAAAGCTGTGCGGTTCATCATCGCCCACGAGGGTGACCCGATGTCGCCGGAGGGCCTCACTCACGTCGACATCATCAAGAACGCCGCATTCGAAGCGATCAAGGGCACCCCTCTGGAGGGCTCCAAGATCTATCTGGCCGGTACCGCCACAAGCTTGAAGGACATGCAGGAGGCGGCCAACTACGACCTGCTGATCGCCGGTATCGCCGCGCTCTGCCTGATCTTCGTGATCATGCTGATCATCACCCGCGCCGTGGTGGCGGCCGCGGTGATCGTCGGAACCGTTGCGCTGTCGCTGGGCGCATCGTTCGGATTGTCTGTGCTGATCTGGCAGGACATCCTGGGCCGACCGCTGCACTGGATGGTTTTGGTGATGTCCTCGATCATCCTGTTGGCGGTGGGCTCGGACTACAACCTGCTGTTGGTGGCGCGGTTCAAGGAGGAGATCAAAGCCGGACTCAACACGGGAATCATCCGGGCGATGGCAGGCACCGGGTCGGTGGTCACCGCCGCCGGGCTCGTCTTCGCGGTCACGATGGCGGTGATGGTCTTCAGCGAGTTGACGATCCTCGCGCAGGTGGGCACCACCATCGGATTCGGACTGCTGTTCGACACCCTGGTGATCCGGTCGTTCATGACGCCATCGGTCGCCGCACTGATGGGCCGGTGGTTCTGGTGGCCGCAGGTGGTCCGGCAGCGTCCACCCGCGCAGCCGTGGCCCTCGCCGGACGAGACGGAACGGCGCACCGTCGACTCCGCCGTTCACTGAAACGAAAACACCCGGCACAGGCGGTGTCGCGCCCGCGCCGGGTGTCGTCTCCTAACGCTGCTCAGAGCAGCGATCTTCTAGCCGTTGGTCTTGCGGCCCTTCATCACCGCGCCGACGATCGCGGTCAGCACGGCGCCGACCACACCACCGCCGCCGAGTTGCCCCGCGATCTGCGCGACGTCGAGACCGCCGGTACCGGACCCCAGCAGGTTTCCGATCACACCGCCGCCGACAGCTCCGCCGAGCGCGCCGGCGATGCTGTTACCTCCGACTCCGAGGCTGTTCTTGGCGGCACCGGCGGCGTTGCCGCCGATGAGACCGCCGAGGGCACCCAGTAGCCATTCCATCTATATTCTCCTTCGATCGGCTGCGCGTTGCTGGCGCAGCGACATCTCAGTCCGGCGTCGAGTCGCTCTTGTCGGCAACGCTCTCCTGATCGGTGCCGACCGCGTTGTTGCGATAGGTGACCCGCGTCGTTGTCGCCGCCGGGGCCTGCGCCGCGTAGGTGATCACTGGCGCCAGATCCGTGTCGGCCGCTGCCGAACGGATCGTCGCCTTGGGCAGTTCGCTCGTCGCCGCTGCGATCTTCGCCGTCGGCGGCTCAGCGACGAGTGGCTGCCGTGCGGGTGGCGGGGGAGCCGCCGGCCGCGGTGGCGTCTGCGCTGGCGCAGCGATCTTGGTCGGTGCGGGCGCCGGCGGACGCGGCGGCGGTGGAGGGGGAGTTGGAGGCTTCACTGCCACGGGCGCCGGCCGCGGTGCGGGTGCGGGCGCGGGCGCGACCTCAGGTACCCGCTGGGCGGCGATCTTCACCGGTTCCGGCTCAGCGGGCCGGCGGCGCAGGAGTCGTACCAGCCCGGCGAGCAGGGCGGCCACCGCGAGGCCGGCGGGAATCCACCACCACTTGCTGCTCATCAGTGACGTCGAGGTGGCAGCCGACCCGGACGGCATCGATGTGGTCACGGCGGTGGTCCCTTCTGCTGTCGGCGTGACAGCGCTGAACCCGGGGATCGTGCCCGCCACGGCAGCCGGGATGGTGACCAGGCCGCCGTCTGGCGACCACTGGATCTGGGTGCCGTCCGGTCCGACGAACTT
The DNA here is from genome assembly GCA_041303735.1 of Mycobacterium sp. Classification (GTDB taxonomy): domain Bacteria; phylum Actinomycetota; class Actinomycetes; order Mycobacteriales; family Mycobacteriaceae; genus Mycobacterium. The sequence goes on along the minus strand of JBFYOQ010000065.1, from coordinate 1,314 downwards.
GCCCGTCTGCACACCGTCGATCACCGTCGTGTCGGCGCTGGGATAGCCGAATGGCCCTGTGATGGCGCCCGATTGGCGCCAGGCCTCCAGAACGCGGCCCTTCACCACGGACGCACCCCACTGCGGTGTCCAGTACATCGCCGCTCCGCCGGGCGTGGTGAAGTCGTTGAACCGCCCGACGCCGTCCCCGGCGTCGCTCTCGTCGTTCTTCGGGAAGCCGAGTTCACTGCCCGGGCCGCCGAGTGCGCGGTAGCGATCCAGGATCGCGCCGTACATCACACGGGCGCCGGTGTCGGCGGAGTAGTAGATGGCGCCGCCTTGGTAGTCACGCGCGGCACCGCCCGGTACGTCGACGGCCTCGGCGACCGGTACGCCGAGCAGCGATCCGTCGCCGCCGAACGCGGTGTAGCGGTCATTGATGGCGTCGATGGCATCGGCGGTCGGCTCCGCCCATGCGTGCGGGGCTGCGCCCAGCAGGGCGCCTGCGGCGACGATCATGCCGCCGAGTAGTAGCGATGCACCGCGGCGGTAGCGCGGTGACACGATTGAGGTCACAACAGACTCCTCGGTTGTCTTGTCGGTGTGCACTGGTGAGAGGTTCGGCTGGGGATGACGCCGGGGCGGGAGGGGGGTCAGACCGCCCCGGCGTCATGTTCGTCCGCCGGTTGGTTGAGCCGGCTGGAATCAGGGTCGGCGCTGCGGCGGATCCCCATCCTTGGGATCAACGAGGTACGCCTCCCGGGCCCGGAACACCGCCGACTCGTCACCGACGATGTCGCCGTCGGGGCGCTCGCCGGTGGTGCGTTCCACCCAGTCCACCTGACGGGCGTCCCGTCCGACGAACTTGGCTCCGACCTCGCTGGCCTTACCCATGACTCGCCGGTTCACGGTGATCTCCTCGCCATGTTCGACGATCCGCTCCACCGGCCTCTCCACGTACTTGTGAACGATCACCGGCTTCTCGACAACCACCTCGACGATCTTCTCGACCGGCTTCTCCACGATCTTCTCGACCTCGCGGTACACCGGCCGTTCGACGATTCGTTCCACGATGGTCTCGATCGGCCGCTCCACGATCCGCTCGTCGATGTACTCGACATCGCGTTCGACGATCTTCTCGACCAGCACGGGATTGGTGACGGTCTTCTCGATCACCTTCTCCACCGGACGGTCGATCACCTTTTCCACGATGCGAGGCCGCTCGACGATCTTCTCGACGATGCGGTCGACGGGCTTGTCGATGATCTTTTCGATGATGTTGGGTTTTTCGACGACTTTCTCGACGATGCGGTCGACGGGCTTGTCGATGATCTT
>JBFYOQ010000064.1:0-18803 GCA_041303735.1 Mycobacterium sp. | reverse complement strand
GTGGGTTCACCGGATCGCGAAGGCAGTGGCGGCGTCCACCAGATCCAGCACCGGCTGCGGGAACATGCCGAGCACCATGGTGACGGCCAACGGCACGGCCACCACGATGACGGTCAGGCCGCTTTGCGGGCGGAACTCCGGGGCGTCGTCGGGGGAGTCGGTGAAGAACATCAGCACGATGACGCGGATATAGAAGTAGACGGCCACCGCACTGGCCAGCACGCCCACCACCACCAGGGCGACCGCCCCGCCCGCGGCGGCGGCGGCGAACACGGCGAACTTGCTGACGAACCCGCTGGTGAGCGGAATGCCTGCCAGCGACAGCAGGAACAGCGCGAACACCACACCGGCCACCGGGTGGCGCCGGCCGAGGCCGGCCCAGCGGGCGAGTTCGGTCTGCTCGGCTCCGTCGGCGTCGCGCACGGCGCTGACGAACGCGAACGCGCCGACGGTGGTGAACCCGTAGGCCGCGAGGTAGAACAGGGTTCCGGAGATGCCGGCCGGGTTGGCGGCGATGAGGCCGGTGAGGATGAAGCCGGTGTGCGCCACCGCGGAGTAGGCCAGCATGCGTTTGACGTCACGCTGGGTGATCGCGGTGATGGTGCCCAGCGCCATGGTGAGGATGGCGATGACCCACAGCGCCGGCCGCCACTCGTCCTTGAGGGCGGGCACCGCGACGACGAGCAGGCGCAGCAGCGCCCCGAACGCGGCGATCTTGACCGTCGCGGCCATGAACGCGGTGATGGGGGTGGGCGCGCCCTGATATACGTCGGGCACCCACGCGTGGAACGGCACGGCGCTGACCTTGAACAGCAGAGCGGCGGCCACCAGGGCGGTGCCGATGACCGCCAGGGTGGTGTTGGCTGAAGTCGTGTTGTCTGTACCGGTCTGCACCGCCGCGGCGATGCCGGAGAGGCTCAGTGTGCCGGCGTAGCCGTAGATCAGCGCCATGCCGTAGAGGAAGAATGCCGAGGAGAACGCTCCGAGCAGGAAGTACTTCAGCCCGGCTTCCTGGGAGAGCAGCCGGCGGCGCCGGGCCAGCCCGCACATCAGGTACAGCGGTAGCGAGAACACCTCGAGGGCGATGAACGCGGTGAGCAGATCACCGGCGGCGGGGAAGATCATCATGCCGCCGATGGCGAACATGGTCAGCGGGAACACTTCGGTCTGGGCGGCTCCGGCCCGGGTGGCGACCTGTTCGGGCAGGGTGCCCGGCACGGTCGAGGCCTGCGCGGTGAAGGCCTCCAAACCCCGTGCCTTCACACCCCCTGCCGCCGAACCGGTCTCGGCCGGCGCGGACCGCTCGGCGATGAGCAGCACACCGAGGGCGGAGATCAGCAGGATGGCGGCCTGAAGGAACAGCGCCGGGCGATCCACGGCGATCGCGCCCACCGCCGCGAGCCGGCCCTCCCCGGTGTTGCGGTAGACGCCCACCAGTGCGACGAAGGAGGTCGCCAGCCCGACGAGGGCGAGGGTGAGTTGGGCGCGGTAGCGGCCGCCGCGGGGAACGAATGCTTCGACGAGAACTCCGGTGACGGCGACGGCGAAGATGATGAGGATCGGCGCCAGCACGCTGTACTCGACGCTGGGGGTGGTCATGGTGGTCATCGCGAACCCCCGGCGCTCAGGGCGGGTGGCGGGTCGGACTGGCCGATCGACGTCATGGTGTGGGCCACGGCCGGGTTGATGACGTCGAGGGCGACCTTCGGGTAGATGCCCAGCAGCAGCAGCAGTGCGATCAGCGGCGTCACCACGACGAGTTCGCGCGGGCGCAGATCGGTGATGGTCTCCGAGCCGGCGGTCAGCGGGCCGGTCATCATCCGCTGATACATCCACAGGACGTAGACCGCGGAGAGCACCAGGGCCAGGGCGGCCACCACCGCGAGCACCGGGTAGCGGGTGAAGGTGCCGATGAGGACGAGGAACTCACTGATGAACGGGCCCATACCGGGCAGCGCCAGGGCGGACAGCCCGGCGATCAGGAAGGTTCCGGCCAGCACCGGGGCCACCGTCTGCACGCCGCCGTAGTCGGCGATGGCCCGGGTACCGCGCCGGCTGACCAGAAAGCCGGCGATGAGAAACAGTGCGGCGGTGGAGATCCCGTGGGTGACCATGTACAGGGTGGAGCCGGACTGACCCTGGGTGGTCATCGCGAAGATGCCGAGGATGATGAACCCGAAGTGACTGATCGAGGTGTAGCAGATCAGCCGCATGACGTCGGTCTGGCCGATCGCCAGGATGGCGCCGTAGATGATGCCGATGACGGCGCACGCGATGACGGCGGGCCGGAACAGCGTGGCGGCGTCGGGGAACAGCGGCAGGCAGTAGCGCAGCATGCCGAAGGTGCCGACCTTGTCCATCACCGCCATCATCAGCACCGCCGAGGCGGGGGTGGCCTGCACGGCGGCGTCGGGCAGCCAGCGGTGCAGCGGCCACAGCGGAGCCTTGATCGCGAAGGCGACCATGAAGCCGAGGAATAATGCATTGGCCACCGCGGGCGCGATGACGAAGTCGCCCGCGGCGATGGCATCGGAGATGGCCCGGAAATCGAAGGTGCCGCCGTCGAAGATCCCGGCGTCGGCGGTCACCACGTACAGGCCCACCACCGCGGCCAGCATGATCAGGCCGCCGAAGAGGTTGTACAGCAGGAACTTCACCGCCGCCTTGGATCGCTCCGGGCCGCCGAATACCCCGATGAGCAGATACATCGGGATGAGCATGGCCTCGAAGAGTATGTAGAACAGCAGGATGTCCAGCGCCGCCAGGCTCAGCAGCACCATGCCCTCGGTGGCCAGGATGAGCGCGACGTAGGAGTGCGTTCCGCGGCCGGCCACACCGCGTCCGGCGTCGCGCCAGCCGGCGATCAGCAGCAGTGGCACCAGCACCGCGGTCAGCACCACCAGCGCCAGCGCGATGCCGTCGAGGCCGAGGATGTAGCCGGTGCCGAAACTCTCAATCCAGGTGCGCTGTTCGACGAACTGGAAGCGCTCACCTCCCGGGTCGAACCGCACGGCGAGCACGATGGCGATCACCAGCACCGCCAGTGAGACGGCGAGCGCTGCGAACCGGGCGGCGTTGCGGGCCGAGGCCGGCAGCGCGACGATCGCCAGCGCGGCGACGACCGGCAGCGCCCACAGCAGGCTGAGCCAGGGGATGGTCATCGCCACACCGCCATGATCAGGACCGCCCCGGCGAACAGCGCCGTCCCGGCGAGCATGGACAGCGCGTAGCTGCGGGCGAAGCCGGTCTGCAGGCCGCGCAGACCATCGGAGATCCGGCGCACCCCGGTGGCCAGGCCGTTGACCGAGCCGTCGATCGCGGCGTCGTCGACCACCACCATGGCCCGGGTGAGCTGCTGGCCGGAGCGCATGAACACCGCCTCGTTGACGGCGTCGCCGTAGAGGTCGCTCCGCGCCGCGACGGTCAGCGCCGAGACGTCCGACGGTGCGGTCAGCGGCACGGCCTTGCGTGCGTACTGCCGATAGGCGATTGCGACGCCGGCGGCCACCACCGACAGCGCGAGTGCGGTGGTGACCCACACCGGCACCACGTGCGCCGACTCACCGCTGCCGAGAACCGGTTCCAGCCAGTCGCCCAGGCGGTGGCCCACCGCGAGGAATGCACCGGCGCCCACCGATCCGACCGCGAGCACCACCATCGGCAGCGTCATCACCGCCGGCGACTCGTGCGGGTGGGCGTCGGGGTTGATCTGCGCCCAGCGGCGCTCGCCGAAGAAGGTCAGCAGCATGACGCGGGTCATATAGAACGCGGTGATGCCCGCGCCCAGCAGTGCGGCACCGCCGAGGACAGCGCCCTTGAGTCCGCCTGCGTTGATGGCGGTTTCGATGATGGCGTCCTTGGAGAAGAAGCCGGCGAACGGCGGCACCCCGATGATGGCGAGGTAGCCGAGGCCGAAGGTCAGGTAGGTGATCGGCAGCAGCGTGCGCAGCCCGCCGTAGCGTCGCATGTCGGTCTCGTCGTCCATGGCGTGCATCACCGACCCGGCGCCGAGGAACAGCCCGGCCTTGAAGAAGCCGTGGGTGAGCAGGTGCATGATGGCCACCGCGTAGCCGGCCGGGCCCAGGCCGGCGGCGAGCACCATGTAGCCGATCTGGCTCATGGTCGAGGCGGCCAGGGCCTTCTTGATGTCGTCCTTGGCGCAGCCGATGATCGCCCCGAAGAGCAGGGTGACGGCTCCGACGGTCACCACCGCGGTCTGCGCGACGGGTGCGAGGTTGAACACCGGGCCGGCGCGCACGATCAGGTACACCCCGGCGGTCACCATGGTGGCGGCGTGGATGAGGGCCGACACCGGGGTGGGGCCCTCCATCGCGTCGCCGAGCCAGGACTGCAGCGGAACCTGTGCGCTCTTGCCGCAGGCACCCAGCAGCAGCAGTAGTCCGATGGCGGTCAGGGTGCCCTGGCTCATCTGCGGTGCGGCCGCGAAAACCTCTGTGTAGCCGACAGATCCGACTTCGGCGAACAACACCATCAACGCGATCGCCAGGCCGGTGTCGCCCACCCGATTGACCACGAACGCCTTCTTCGCGGCGGCGGCCGCGCTGGGCTTGTTCGACCAGAAACCGATCAGCAGATACGACGCCAGACCCACCCCCTCCCAGCCGAGGTAGAGGCCCAGGAAGTTGTCCGCCAGCACCAGGATCAGCATCGCGGCGACGAAGAGGTTGAGGTAGCCGAAGAATCGCCGCCGCCCGGCGTCGTGCGCCATGTAGCCGATCGAATACAGGTGGATCAGCGCGCCCACACCGGTGATCAGCAGCAGGAAACACACCGACAGCGCGTCGAGTTGCAGGCCGAAGTCCACCCGCAGCTCACCCACCGGAACCCAGGAGAACAGCGTGTGGCGCACCTGGCGTTCCTGCGCCGGTAGGCCGAGCAGATGAACGAACAGCGCCGCGCCGCAAAGGAAGGAGCCGATGACGCATGCGCAGCCGAGCAGGTGGCCCCAGGCGTCGGTGGCCCGGCCGCCGAGCAGCAGGATGACCGCCCCGATCAGGGGCAGCGCGATAGTCAGTGAGAGCAGCGTCGTCATGTCAGTTCCGGAGCAGATTCGACTCGTCGACGTCGGCGCTGCGCCGGGTGCGATAGATCGCGACGATGATCGCCAGGCCGACCACCACCTCGCAGGCCGCCACCACCATGGTGAAGAACGCCACCGCCTGGCCCGCGAGATCGCCGTGCATGCGGGCGAAGGTGACGAAGGCCAGGTTGCCGGCGTTGAGCATCAGTTCCACACACATGAACATGACGATGGCGTTGCGGCGGACCAGCACACCGGCCGCACCGATGGTGAAGATCAGCGCCGAGAGATAGAGGTAGTGCGCCGGGGTCATCGCGGCTCCCCATCGGGGATGCCGGAGCGGAGCACGCCGCTGACCGAGTCGCCCTGCTCGGAGCCGTCGGGCAGCCGTGCGGCGGTGTCGACGGCGTTGCGGCGCGCGTAGACGCCGGGGTTGGGCCTCGGGGTGGCCCGGCCGCCCCCGATGCGGAACCGTTCGATGACCAGTTCGCGCTGGGTCTTTCGGCGCTCGAAGCGTTCCCGGTGCGCGAGCACCATGGCGCCGAGCGCGGCGGTGATCAGCAGCGCGCTGGTGAGTTCGAAGGCCCACAGGTTGCGGGTGAAGATCAGCTCGGCCAGGCCCTCGACGTTGCCGCCGGCGTTGGCCTGTTCCAGGCCGGTGAATCCTCCGATGGCCGCGGTGCCGATGGCGGCGATGAGCAGGACGCCGAATCCCAGGCCGGCCAGGACGGCCGCGACGCGTTGCCCGCGAATGGTTTCCACCAGGGACTGCGCCGAGTCCACGCCGATCAGCATGAGCACGAAGAGGAAGAGCATCATCACCGCGCCCGTGTAGACCACGATCTGCACGACGCCGAGGAACAGCGCCTCCTGGGCGACGTAAATGATCGCCAACGCGATCATGGTCGCGGCCAGGTACAGCGCGGAGTACACCGCCTTGGGGGCGGCGACGACGCCGATGGCCCCGGCCACCGCGATGGCGCCGAGCACCCAGAAGGCGACGACTTCGGCGTTCACGACGAGACTTCCCGCCCGGCGGTGCCGGCGATGTCGCCGATCACGTTGCCCGTGACGTTGCCCAGGTAGTAGTCCTCGTCGGTGGTCCCCGGCAGCATCGGATGCGGCGGCTGCTGCATGCCGGGCTCCAGCGGGGCGAGCAGTTTGTCCTTGCCGTAGATCAGGTCGGCGCGGTTGTCATCGGCCATTTCATAGTCAGCCGTCATGGTCAGCGCGCGGGTGGGGCAGGCCTCGATGCACAGCCCGCAGCCGATGCAGCGCAGGTAGTTGATCTGATACACCTGGCCGTAGCGTTCGCCGGGGGAGTAACGCTGTTCCTCGGTGTTGTCGGCACCTTCGACGTAGATCGCGTCAGCCGGGCACGCCCAGGCGCACAGTTCGCAGCCGATGCACTTCTCCAGCCCGTCGGGGTAGCGGTTGAGCTGATGGCGGCCGTGGTAGCGCGGCGCGGTGGGCCCGGGCGCCTCGGGGTACTGCTCGGTGATCGGCTTCTTGAACATGGTGCCGAAGGTGACGCCGAAGCCGGCGACGGGTCCCAGCAACTTCTTGAGGAAGTCAGGCATGGGTGGTCTCCTTGACGGGCTTGCTGTGAACGGGCATCGGCGGTATCGGGAAGCCGCCGGTATCGGGTGGCGGCGGTGGCGGCTCCTGGCCGCGGATGTTGCGGCGCCGCAACGCATTCACCGCCAGCACCCCGGCGAGCAGACCGGTCGCCGCGATCAGGCTGGGGATGACGCCGGTGAGGCCGGCGTTGCGCATCGTTGCCACGATCAGGATCCAGGCCAGTGACACCGGGATGAGGAGTTTCCAGCCCAATGCCATGAACTGGTCGTAGCGCAGCCGCGGCTGGGTGGCGCGCAGCCACATGAACACGAACAGGAACACCCACACCTTGGCGACGAACCACACCAGCGGCCACCAGCCGCTGTTGGCGCCGTCCCACAGACTCAACGGGAACGGGGCGCGCCAGCCGCCGAGGAACAGGGTTGCGGCCAGCGCCGACACCGTGGTCATGTTGACGTACTCGGCGAGGTAGAACATCGCGAACTTCAGCGACGAGTACTCGGTGTGGAAGCCGCCCACCAGCTCGCCCTCGGCCTCGGGCAGATCGAAAGGGGCGCGGTTGGTTTCGCCGACCATCGCGATGAGGTACACGAAGAACGACGGCAGCAGTAGCAGGATGTACCAGGTGTGGGTCTGGGCTGCGACGATGCCGGAGGTCGACATGGTGCCGGAGTAGAGGAACACCGCCGCGAAGCACAGCGCCATTGCGATCTCGTAGGAGACCACCTGCGCGCTGGAGCGCAGCGCGCCGAGCAGTGGATAGGTGGAGCCCGACGACCAGCCCGCCAGCACGATGCCGTACACCCCGATCGAGGTGATGGCCAGCACGTAGAGCACCGCGACCGGTAGATCGGTGAGTTGCAGCGGGGTCTGGTGGCCGAGGATGGAGACCACCGGACCCATCGGGATCACCGCGAAGCCGAGGATCGCGGTGATGACCGAGATCACCGGGGCCATCAGGTAGATCGGCCGGTCGACCCCGGCGGGCACCAGACCTTCCTTGAGTGCCAACTTAATCCCGTCGGCCAGCGACTGCAGCAGCCCCCACGGGCCGACCCGGTTGGGGCCGTAGCGCATCTGCATGCGGCCCAGGATCTTTCGTTCGGCCAGGATGGCCACCAGCACGGTGAGTAGCAGGAAGGCGAACACCGCGACCGCTTTGATCCCGATCAGCCACCAGGGGTCGAGGCCGAATACCGCCGGATCGGGATAGGTCGTGCCGGGATTTGTCGCACCGGGATTTGTCGCACCGGGATATGTCACCGTGGGCCCTCTTTCTCGATGCGCACCACCGCGCCGGCGGTGACACCGAGGCTGCGGTGTACCGCGCTGCCCGGTGAGTTCAGCGGCAGCCACACCACGCCATCGGTCATGTCGGTGATGGCGCACGGCAGGCTGATCGACCCGCGGCCGGTGGACACCGTCACGATGTCACCATCGGCCACTCCGATGCCGGCCGCCCACGCCGGTGACAGCCGGGCCACCGCCGGGCGGGCGGTGCCGGCCAGATGCGGCTCGCCGTCCTGAAATCGCCCGCTGTCCAACAGCATTCGCCAGCCGGCCATAATCGCCTCACCGGCGCCGACCGACGGCGTCGGCGTGGCCGCCACGTCGGGGGCCGCCGGGCGGGCGCCGTCGAACGAGCCGAGGGCGATCATCTCGGCGCGGGCCTGCTCGGCGGTGCGGAACCCGAGGTCGACGCCGAGTTCGTCGGCCAGTGTCGCCAGCACCCGCAGGTCGGGCGCGGCGTTGGAGGTCAGCGCCGCCTCGAAGGGGCGGGTACGGCCTTCCCAGTTGGTGAACGCCCCGGACTTCTCGGTCACCGCGGCGACCGGGAACACCACGTCGGCCAGGGCGGTGACCTCCGAGGTGCGCAACTCCAGGCTGACCACGAAACCGGCGGCCTCGATCGCGGCGAGTGCAGCGTGCGGGTCGGGCATATCGGCCGGTTCCACGCCGGCGATGAGCAGCGCGTCCAACTCGCCGTGCGCGGCGGCGTCGAGGATGGCGGTGCTGTCGCGTCCGGAGGTGTCCGGCATCTCGGTGAGGTTCCACGCGTCGGCGATCTGCCGGCGCGCGGCGGGATCAGTGACCGGGCGACCGCCCGGCAGCAGGGTGGGCAGGCAGCCGGCGTCGAGTGCGCCGCGATCCCCGGCGCGGCGCGGGATCCAGGCCAGCCGGGCGGCGCTCGCGGTGGCCAACCGCGCGGCGGCGGAGAACGCTCCGGTGCTGGTGGCCAGTCGCTCGCCGACGTGGATGATCGCGCCGTCCGGCAGGTCGCCGCGCAGCGCGGCGAGGGCGGCGGCCTCGCCGCCGGGTGCGGTGGCGATCAGGCGGGCGGAGAGTTTGGTGGCGCCGCGGGAGGCGAACGGCGCGATGGTCATCACCGGAAGTCCGCGTGTGCGGACCGCCTTGCGCAGCCGTAGGAACACGATCGGCGACTCGTCCTCGGGGTCGAACCCGGCGAGCACCACCGCGGGCGCGGCCTCCAGATCGGCGTAGGTGATGTCGTGCTGCCCGGCGATGCGGGAGGTGAGAAACGCCGTTTCCTCGTCCGAGTGCGCCCGGGCCCGGAAGTCGATGTCGTTGGTGCCCAGGGCGATCCGGGCGAACTTGGCGTAGGCGTAGGCGTCCTCGGTGGTGAGCCGACCGCCCACCAGGACGCCGGTGCGCCCGCCGGACAGCCCGGCGGCTGCGCGGCCGATGGCCTCCGACCATGACGCGGTGCGCAGGTTCCCGTCGTCGTCGCGGACCATCGGGGTGGTGATGCGGTCACGGGCGTAGGTGAACGCCCACCGGCCCTTGTCGCAGTTCCATTCCTCGTTGACCTCCGGGTCGTCGCCGGCCAGCCGGCGCAGCACCACACCGCGACGGTGGTCGGTGCGCTGCGCGCAGCCCGAGGCGCAGTGTTCACAGACGCTGGGGGAGGAGACGAGGTCGAACGGGCGGGCCCGGAACCGGTAGGCGGCGCCGGTGAGCGCACCGACCGGGCAGATCTGCACGCTGTTGCCGCTGAAGTAGGAGTCGAACGGCTCGCCGGCGGCGATGCCGACCTGCTGCAGTGCCCCGCGTTCGAGCAGTTCGATGAACGGGTCGCCGGCGATCTGGTTGGAGAAGCGGGTGCAGCGCGCGCACAGCACGCACCGTTCGCGGTCCAGCAGCACCTGGGCCGAGAGGTTGATCGGTTTGGGGAAGGTGCGTTTGACGTCGGTGAACCGGGTCTCGGCGCGACCGTTGGACATGGCCTGGTTCTGCAGCGGGCATTCCCCGCCCTTGTCGCAGACCGGGCAGTCCAGCGGGTGGTTGATCAGCAGCAGTTCCATCACGCCCTGCTGGGCTTTGTCTGCGGACTCCGAGGTGTGCTGGGTGCGCACCACCATGCCGTCGGTGACGGCGATGGTGCAGCTGGCCATCGGCTTACGCTGGCCCTCCACCTCGACCAGGCACTGGCGGCAGGCGCCCACGGGCTCGAGCAGGGGATGGTCGCAGAACCGGGGGATCTGCACGCCGATCAGCTCGGCGGCGCGAATCACCAAGGTGCCCTTGGGAACCGTGCACGTGGTGTCGTCGATGGTGACGGTCACCAGCTCGGTGCCGGTGCTTGTCTCGGGTGCCTGCGTCACGCGCCGACCCCCTTGGGGGCGTCGAGCATGGAGGCGTACGGGTCGAACGGGCACACCGCGCCGAGGTGCGCCTCGTACTCCGCGCGGAAGTACTGCAGCGAGGAGATGACCGGAGAGGCCGCACCGTCGCCGAGGGCGCAGAACGACTTGCCGAAGATGGTGTCGGAGATGTCGAGCAGCTTGCCGAGATCCTCTTGCGCGCCGCGTCCGGTCTCCAGCCGCTCGTAGATCTGGGCCAGCCAGTAGGTGCCCTCCCGGCACGGGGTGCACTTGCCGCACGACTCGTGGGCGTAGAACTGCGTCCAGCGCCGCACCGCGCGCACCACGCAGGTGGTCTCGTCGAAGATCTGCAGCGCCTTGGTGCCGAGCATCGAGCCCACCGACGCCATGCCCTCGTAATCCAGTGGTACGTCGAGGTGTTCGGCGGTCAGCAGGGGTGTCGACGACCCGCCCGGTGTCCAGAACTTCAATTCGTGGCCGGCCCGCACCCCGCCGGCGTACTCCAGCAGTTCGCGCAGTGTGATGCCCAGCGGCGCCTCGTACTGCCCGGGCGTGGTGACGTGGCCGGACAGCGAATACAGCGTGAATCCGGGGGACTTCTCCGAACCCATCGACTTGAACCAGTCGACACCGTTGGCCAGGATCGGCGGCACGCTGGCGATGGACTCGACGTTGTTGACCACCGTCGGGCAGGCGTAGAGGCCGGCGACGGCGGGGAACGGCGGGCGCAGCCGCGGTTGGCCGCGGCGGCCCTCCAGGGAGTCCAGCAGGGCGGTCTCCTCACCGCAGATGTAGGCACCGGCGCCGGCGTGGATCACCAGGTCGAGGTCGTATCCGCTGCCGAGGATGTCGGTGCCGAGGTAGCCCGCGTCGTAGCACTCTGCGACGGCGGTCTGCAGGCGGCGCAGCACCGGCAGGATCTCGCCGCGCAGGTAGATAAAGGCATGCCGGGCGCCGATCGCGTAGGCGGCGATGATCGCGCCCTCGATCACGAAGTGCGGGGTGGTGAGCATCAGGGGGGTGTCTTTGCAGGTGCCCGGTTCGGACTCGTCGGCGTTGATCACCAGGTAGCGCGGTTTGGCGGAGTTGCGGTCGATGAACGACCACTTGGTGCCGGTGGGGAATCCTGCCCCGCCGCGGCCGCGCAGCCCGGACTCCTTGACGTCTGCGATCACGTCGTCCGGTGACATGCCCAGGGCGCGGCGCAGGCCCTGATAGCCGTCATGGCGCAGGTAGGTCTCCAGCGTCCACGGGGTCGGCTCATCCCAGAACCGGGTGAGCACCGGTGTCAGTGGGGTGCTCATGACTGTTCCCCCGGTGCGCGCATTCCGCGCTCGTGCGCGATACGAAGGCCGGCCAGGGTGGGAGCGCCCGGGCCCGATGCGTCGTGGGCGGGCACACCGAGTCCGGCCAGCGCACGCGCGGTCTCGCGGAACCGGCACAGCGGTGCGCCGCGGGTGGGGGTGACGGTCTGGCCGTCGCGCAGGGCGGTGACCAGTTCCCGTGCGCTGGAGGGGGTCTGGTTGTCGAAGAACTCCCAGTTGACCATCACCACCGGCGCGTAGTCGCAGGCGGCGTTGCACTCGATGTGCTCGAGAGTGATGGCGCCGTCGGCGGTGGTCTGGCCGGCGTGCACGCCGAGTTCGCCCTCGAGCGCCTCCAGGATCGCGTCGCCGCCCATCACCGCGCACAGTGTGTTGGTACACACCCCGACGAGATAGTCGCCGGTGGGTGTGCGCCGGTACATCGAGTAGAACGTCGCCACCGCCGTCACCTCGGCATCGGTGAGGTCCAGTTGGCGTGCGCAGAAGGCGATTCCGGCTCCGGTGAGGTAGCCGTCCTGGGCTTGCACGAGGTGCAGCAGCGGCAGCAGCGCCGATCGGGCCTGCGGGTAGCGGATGATGATGGTCGCCGCGTCGGCGGCCAGCTGCTCGACGACGTCGGGCGAATAGGAATCCGGCCCACCGATCGGAGGGCCGGGTTCGTCGGGCCGGGGGCCCAGGGTGAGGTCGACGCTCATCGGTCACTCCGTCCGATGTCGACGCTCATCGGTTAACTCTGCTCTTCGCGCAAGCGCTCATCGGTCACTCCGTCCGATGTCGACGCTCATCGGTCGACCCCACCCATCACCGGGTCGATGCTCGCCACCGCGGCGATCACATCGGCCACCATGCCGCCCTCACACATCGCCGCCACCGCCTGCAGGTTGGTGAAGCTGGGATCGCGGTAGTGCACCCGGTACGGGCGGGTGCCGCCGTCGGAGACCATGTGCACACCGAGTTCACCGCGTGGCGATTCCACCGCCGTGTACACCTGACCGGCCGGCACCCGGAACCCTTCGGTGACGATCTTGAAGTGGTGGATCAGGCCTTCCATGGACGTGCCCATGATGCGCGCGATGTGCGCTGGGGAGTTGCCCAGGCCATCGGGTCCGAGTTGCAGATCGGCGGGCCAGGCCAGCTTCTTGTCGGAGATCATCACCGGGCCCGGACCTAAGTCCTCCAGGCGCTGAAGGCACTGGGCGACGATCTTCAGCGACTCGTGCATCTCGCCGATGCGGATCAGGTAGCGGCCGTAGCAATCCGCCCCGGTATCGGTGATGACATCGAAATCGTATGTGTCGTAACCACAGTAGGGCTGGGTCTTGCGCAGGTCGTGCGGCAACCCGGTGGAGCGCAATACCGCACCGGTGACACCGAGTGCCATACAGCCGGTCAGGTCCAGATAGCCGACGCCTTTGGTGCGGGCCTTCCAGATGTAACTCTCGGTGAGCAGATCCTCCAGTTCTCGCAACCGGCCGGGCAGGATCTTCAGTAGCTCGCGCACCCGGGCGGGGCCGTCGTCGGGCAGATCGGCGGCCAGCCCGCCGGGCCGGACGTAGGCGTGGTTCATCCGCAAGCCGGTGATCGCCTCGAACACACTCAGGATCAGTTCGCGTTCGCGGAAGCCGAAGAACATCGGCGTCATCGCGCCCAGTTCCATGCCGCCGGTGGCCAGCGCGACCAGGTGCGAGGAGCAGCGGTTGAGCTCCATGAGCATCACCCGGATCACCGAGGCGCGGGCCGGGACGTCGTCGGTGATGTCGAGGAGGCGCTCCACCCCGAGGCAGTAGGCGGTCTCATTGAAGAACGGCGACAGATAGTCCATCCGGGTCACGAACGTCACGCCCTGGGTCCAGGTGCGGTACTCCAGGTTCTTCTCGATGCCGGTGTGCAGATAGCCGATGCCGCAGCGGGCTTCGACCACCGTCTCGCCCTCGATCTCCAGAATCAGCCGAAGCACGCCGTGGGTGGACGGGTGCTGCGGTCCCATGTTGACCACGATGCGCTCGCCGGCCATACCCTCGCGGGCGGCGGTGACGATTTCGTCCCAGTCCTGGCCGCCTAAGACGATGACGGGATCCTCGATAGTCATCAGCGGTACGCCCTGCGCTCGTCGGGCGGGGGGATCTGCGCGCCGTGATACTCCACCGGCACACCGCCGAGCGGGTAGTCCTTGCGCTGCGGGTGGCCCACCCAGTCGTCGGGCATCTCGATGCGGGTCAGCCCGGGATGGCCGTCGAAGATGATGCCGAAGAAGTCATAGGTCTCGCGCTCGTGCCAGTCGCAGGTGGGGTAGACGGAGAACAGTGACGGGATGTGCGGGTCAGCGTCCGGGCAGGCGACTTCGAGTCCGATGCGGCGGTTGTGGGTGATCGACAGCAGCGGGTAGAACGCGTGCAGCTCCCGCCCGACGTCATCCGGATAGTGCACACCCGATACGCCGCAACATAATTCGAAGCGCAGCGCATCGTCGTCCCGCAGTGCAGAGGCCACCGCGGGCAGGTGATCGCGGTGGATCTCGAGGACCAACTGGTCACGGTGGACGGTGACCCGCTCCACGGCGGCGTCGAAGATCTGCGCACCCAGCACCTCGGTGAGCCGGTCGACGACCTCGTCGAGGTAACCGCCGTAGGGACGCGGGGTGCTGCCGGGCAGCGCGACCGACTGGACGAGCCGGCCATAACCGGAGGTGTCGCCGCTGCCCTCGATGCCGAACATGCCGCGGCGCACACCGATGACTTCGCCGTCGGTGTCGGTCACCGCAGCAGCCCCTTGAGTTCGAGGGTCGTGGGAGAGGCCAGGGCGGCCTTCTCGGCGGCGGCCACCGCCTCGGCACGATGCACACCCAGCGGCATCTCGGCGATCTTGGCGTGCAGCGCGAGGATCGCGTTGAGCAGCATCTCCGGCCGGGGCGGACAGCCCGGTAGGTAGATGTCCACCGGGACCACGTGATCGACCCCCTGCACCACGGCGTAGTTGTTGAACATCCCGCCGCTTGACGCGCAAACACCCATCGCCAGAACCCATTTCGGCTCGGCCATCTGGTCGTATACCTGCCGCAGGACCGGCGCCATCTTCTGGCTGACCCGTCCCGCCACGATCATCAGGTCGGCCTGGCGGGGGGTGGCGGAGAACCGCTCCATTCCGAAGCGGGCGATGTCGAAGCGCGGCGAGGCAGTCGCCATCATCTCGATGGCGCAGCAGGCCAGGCCGAAGGTCGCCGGCCACAGCGATCCGGCTCGGACGAACCCGGCCACCTTCTCCACGGTGGACAGCAGGATGCCGCCCGGCAGTGATTCCTCTAGTCCCATTCGAGCCCTCCTCGACGCCAGACGTAGGCATAGGCCACGAACACCGCCCCCATGAACAGCGCCATCTCGACGAGCGCGAAGGTGCCCAGCTGATCGAAT
This sequence comes from Mycobacterium sp., assembly GCA_041303735.1. GTDB lineage: Bacteria > Actinomycetota > Actinomycetes > Mycobacteriales > Mycobacteriaceae > Mycobacterium. Next base: position 3,826 of record JBFYOQ010000064.1, on the reverse strand, counting down.
GCCACCGCCCACGGGTAGAGGAACACGATCTCGATGTCGAAGACGATGAACAGCATGGCCGTCAGGTAGTACTTGATCGGAAAGCGCTGGCCCACGGCCACATTGGCGACCGGTTCGATGCCGCACTCGTAGGCGGCCAGCTTGGCCCGGTTGTACCGGCGCGGCCCGATCACGAGCGCGGTCACCACCGACACGATCGCGAACACCGACGCGATGGCACCCAGCACCAAGATCGGCGTGTAGAGACTCATGCCGGGTGTTCCACTCCTCAATCAAGGGTGTTCAGTGATCCCAGTCGCAAGCCTAGCGACCCGAGGCGGTGGGGGAGTCAATAGCGGGTTACTACGTCCGCAGCAGGCCGACGACCGCGTCGCCGAGGCGGATGGGGTCGATGGGGTGGGGCACCGCGGCCTCGGCCCGCGACCAGTTGGCCAGCCAGGCGTCGTCGGCCCGGCCGGTGAGCACCAGCACCGGCGGGCAGTCGGTGATCTCGTCCTTGAGCTGCTTGGCGATTCCCATCCCGCCCACCGGTGAGGCCTCGCCGTCGAGGATCACCAGATCGAATCCGCCGGCGTCCATCAGCGAGATCACCATCGGGCCGGTGGCCACGTCGGTGTAGCGCAGCTCGGGCAGTTCGGGGTGGATGCGGGTGCCCAGTGCCAGCCGGACCTGTTCTCGGGTGCGGGCGTTACTGCTGTATACCAGCAGGTTCAGCGGGGTAGCCGGGTCGCGGGTGGGCATCGCCCGATGCTAGCCCCGCGGCGCCGGAATCAGGACTTGAGGAAGGTGGTGTCGGCCAACAGGGCCGCGGTGGCGGGCATCATCCCGGCCATGTTGCCGCTCACCCCCCAGTTCGTCCGGTCGATGGTGGCCCGTCCGACGACGTGAAGGGTGTCGTTGCCGAGCAGGGTGACGGTGGCCTGCACCACCAGCGGCCGGGTGGTGCCGCGCACGGTGAGGGTGGCGGCCAGATCCGCGGTGTGCTCGCCGGTGGGTGTGGCGCCGGTGACCTCGATGACGATCTCCGGGGAGGCGTCGGTATTGAAGAAGTCGGGTGAGCGCAGGTGCTCGTCACGCTTGCCGATTCCGGTCGTCAGCGAGTCGGCCCGGATCGTCAGCCGGCCGGACACGGCCCCGTCCGAGCGGATCTCGCCGGAGCCGGCCACATCGGTGAACTGCCCCTTCACGGTGAACAGGCCCCACAGCGTCTTGTTGGAGAACCGCACCGCGGAGCGGTCGGCGGCCAGCGTCCAGGTACCGGAGGTCGAGGGGTCGGCGAGCAGGCTGCGCACTGTCATACGAGCCGATGGTAGGCCGATTTGCCGAAGGCCTCTCACCTGTGGGGTGGTGGGGGCCTTCGAGGCCGGCACCGGGGACGGTGCCCATTCTCAGGACTGGGCCAGCGGCGCGAGGTCGGCGGGGTCGAGATACTCGTCGATCCGGCTGATCAGACCATCGGCGTCCACCTTGACCACCAGGGCGGCCCGGAAGCTCAGCGGGGCGCCGGCGCGATCGGTGGCGTGCACGACATGCTGCTGGAGGAACCCGCCGTCGAACACCTGCCGGTCGAGAACCTCGTAGCGGCGGTCGGCGGTGGCGCCGACGAACCACTCGATGACCTTCACGGCGCGGGGTTTGTCGCGTTCCCGGCCGCCGCCCTGGCGCCAGACGACGATGTCGTCGGACCACAGCGCAGCCAGGGCGTCGATGTCGCCATGTTCGATGGCGGTGAAGAGCTTGTCGGCGATGGTGCGGGCGTCGGCCATGGCAGTAAACGTAAAACCCCCTGCGGCCCGACGGCGGCGCAGGGGGTTTTACCAACCGGGTATCGACTACCGAGCTGAGATCGTGGGGTCCGTGGTCGTCGTCGGAGCCGTGGTCTCCGTCGTGGTGGTCGGGGCCGTGGTCTCCGTGGTGGTGGTCGGGGCCGTGGTCGACGAACTGGTCGACGAACTTGTCGAGGTCGAGGTCCCCGTGGTCGTCGGCGTGGTGGTGGTCGGCTTCGGCTTGGTCACGTTGCGAAGCGCGTTCTGCAGACCCTTGTTATTGGGCTTGAGCTGGACCAGCGCGCCGAGCACGCCGGCCGCGCCGCCGCCGGCCTTGGCGACCGCGGAGATGGTCTGACCCTGGTTGGCCGGCTTGGTGCCGTTGCCATTGCCGTTACCGTTGCCCGGCTTTGCTCCGGCCATCGGGGCCGCGGCGATAGCCACGGCGGCTAAGGTTGCTGTCGCGATTTTCCAGTTCACTATGAGTGCTCCCTCTTGCGCTCTTGGGAGTGACCGCTTTGCCGGCCACCGAAGGCGACCGTAGCAGCATCCGGAACCAAATAGCAAACTTTTTAATGAGGACCTAAGTCAACTCTGTAATGCGCAAACTGCCCGATTTGCCGGTGTCTCAGTTATCCCCTGCATATCCGGGGTGCGAGACCGCTAGCCGGGCACCGACCACGACACGCAGTGCGACCAGCAGTTCTTGCTCGCGGCCGTCCAGCTCGCCGGCCCGGATAGCCGACGCCAAAGCCGACTCATCCGGGTAGCCGAGTTTCCAGATAGCTGCGTCGGCGCGGGTGGCGCCGTCGTCGAGCAACTGCCGTTCCACCATCCGCAACGCGTTGGTGGCGACCAGCGCGTGGAAGTTCACCGCCCCTGAGGTGGCGGCGCGCACCTCGCCCTCGAGGAACTCGGCGACCGCGGCCACCAGTTCGGCGGCCGTCGGCCGGCCGTAGGACTCAGGCATTGGCGGCCTCCAGCAGGTCTAGCAGGTCCCACTCGTTCTCGCAGACCCGCCGACCGATGGCGGCCAGCTCCACCGATCTGGTCTGACCGGACAGGTGCCGTTCGGCTTGATACCGGCAGATGATGCCCCATTTGAGGGTGCCCAGCACCAGCCACCAGCGCAGTGCATCGCGGTCGACGTGCGCCCCGCCGGATTCCTCGTAGGCGGTGACGAACTCCTCGATGCTGCCGAGCCCGCCGGCGGCCAGGGCGGCCGGCGCGCCGAAGCGCCAGGCCCGCACGCAGAACCAGGCGAGGTCTTCGTGGATATCGCCGATGTGCACCGCTTCCCAGTCCAGCACCGCCGCGAGGGTGGAACCGTCAACGATCAGATTGCCCATCCGGAAGTCGCCGTGCACCAGCGACCGTGGGCCGGGGGGCGGACGGTGTGCCGCCAGCCACCGGAACGTCCATTCGAAGGTGGCCGTGGTGTCGGGCAGATCGTCGAGGCGCTGGCGCCACTCGGCGAGCTCGTCGCGCTCACGCAGATCCGGGGCGTCGGTTCGGGCCCGGTGGATGGCGCTCAGCGCCTGGCCGCACTGGGCCAGCAGCCGGCGACGCCCGTCCGGGTTGTCTGAGTCGTCGAGTTGACGCTGGATCTTGCGGACGATCGTCTCCCCGGGGACCTCGCCGCAGATCAGGAACGGCGTGCCCAGCGCCGCTGGGGAATTCGAAGAGATCAGGATCTGCGGCACCGGCGCGCCGGACTCGGCCGCCGCCGACTGGACCGCCGCCTCGAGTTCCATGCTTGCGAACTGTCCTTCGGCCATCGGGTCCGACCGCACTATCAGCGGACGCCGTCGCGCACCGGTGACCGCGTCGAAGGCGTAGGTCATGCGGCTCGCCCCGCCGGTGAGGGGCCGGAAGTTCTCCACCGTGACGTCATCGCCGAGAACCGGCGACAGCACCTGTTCGAGCGCTTCGATCATCCGCGGCCGAACTTGAACAGCCGCTGCGCCACCCGGCGCATCTGGATCTCCTCGGCTCCCTCGGTGATGCGGTAGCGGCGGTGGTGGCGGTAGATGTGCTCGAACGGCTCGTGGCGGCTGTAG